>NZ_WEKT01000046.1:0-44248 GCF_009874545.1 Vibrio eleionomae
AAATAAGGGTTAAAAGTAGTAAAAGCAAAGTAATCATTGGGCTGGTGGTTTTATGAACGCTTTCGGCAGGGGTGTAACGCCATTTGTTAGGTATCGACTAGATTTGTGTGAGTAATTATTTTAATGTTTTCACTAAATCAACCATCTAGGTAGAAGACAATGGAACAATCTTATACAGAATTTAATCGACATAAGAAGAAACTGACAGCAGCGTACGGTAAGGCGAGTCCTGATGTTATGGCGGGATTTCGTCATCTACAGCAAGAAGCGCTCAAAGAAGGGGCGTTAAGTACAAAACAAAAAGAACTGATCGCGCTTGGTATTGCTATTGCAGTTCGATGTGATGGGTGTATCGGAGCTCATGTCGCGGGTGCAATACATCAAGGCGCGACCAAGCAAGAATTAGTTGAAACCATCGATGTGGCATTATTAATGGGTGGTGGCCCTTCCATTGTTTATGGGTCTGAAGCCTATGCAGCGGTAGAAGAATTGCTAGGTGAATAAGTTCACCCAGCATCTTCTGTTTTGTTAGTGGTCTAGGCTTTATAGCGCAGGCCACTGATAATGGCAGCAATGACAGCTAATACCCCCCCAGTGACAAGGCAAATATGGGTTCCGTTGGTGGTGAATAAGTTAAACATCAACGCCACTAGAGCGGTACCGGATGTTTGCCCGACTAATCTTGCAGTACCTAACATACCACTTGCTCCTCCACTTCGGTTACGCGGAGCAGAACTCACGATCGTGTGATTATTGGGCGATTGAAATAGGCCGAATCCTGCCCCGCAAATGGCCATTCGAATTGCCACCTCAAAGTAACTTGGTGCGGTGGGTAGCAATGCGAGCGAGAACAGCCCAATAGAAAACACCGCTAAGCCGATAGCGCCTAATATCCCCGCATGAACTTTTTCGATTAATCGCCCAGCAATGGGGGCGGTGATCATGGTGGCTAATGGCCAGGGAGTTAAGAGAAATCCTGTTTCTGTTTCACTCAGCCCAAGCGTACGCTGGAAATAAAACGGTATGGAGACCATGGCGAGCATTTGCGCGCAGAAGGAACAGATTGACGTGCAAATAGAGAGAGAAAAAATAGGGATTCGAAGTAGATCGATGGGCAGTAAAGGAAAAGGGTTACTCAGTTGGCGGCGAACAAAAACGGTGCCAATAAGCAATGTTGCAATACATTCTATAGCGACGAAGGTTAAATTCTCACCTTGGGCGAAGCTGGTCAGGGCAATAAAAAACAATCCGAACGTTAACGCATTTAATACACCGCTGACACCATCAAATCTGCGATTGCCTTTCGTGTCATTTGCAGGCAGGTATTTGACTGCTAACGTAAAAGCAACGATCCCTAGCGGTACATTAATCGCGAATAACCATGGCCATGATGCCAACGATAAAATTAGAGCCGCTACCGTTGGACCTGCTGCTGCCGATATCGCGACGACTAGGGCATTAATGCCCATTCCTCGTCCTAACTTAGATTTCGGATAAATAAGCCTCAATAATGCTGTATTGACGCTCATTAAAGCCGCCGCCCCAAAGCCTTGTAGAATACGAGCAACGGTTAAGGTAAGCAGTGAATCTGATAAGGCACAGCAGAGCGACATTCCTGAAAACAGGATTAACCCTACTTTATATACACGGCGATAACCGATAATTTCTCCTAATGAAGAGAGAGAAAGTAAGGTCATGGTAATCACTAATTGGTAGCCGTTGACGATCCAAATAGAGGCGCCAGCACTAGTGTTTAAGTCTGTAGCAATACTAGGTAGAGCCACATTAGCGATGGTTCCATCGAGTACCGCCATAGTGATACCTAAAGCAATAGTGATGATAGCCCCAATGCGTTGTGGCATAGGTAAGCCATCAGTAGGGTTCATTAGATGTCCTGTATAACATGGTTGAAACGTGCGATTCGAGTTCTGGCTGGCGCAAGGAGAGTTATTCGTTCTAGATACGTGAGCCGTTAGATTTGGATATATTACCGAAATTATACTGAAGCACAAATGCAATACCCTATAAATTAGGTTATTGAGATGCACTCGGTTGTGTACAGAAACGAATCCAGTTAGTTTGAACGCATACGAACCATAACGTCAAAGGAAAGGAATCATGAAATTTGCAATGCTTGGTGCCGGTGGTATTGGTTGTTATTACGCAGCGAGGCTGATTGAAGCGGGGCATGAATGTATTTTAGTGGCTCGAGGCAATCATTTAACTGCATTACAACAGGATGGGTTACATATCGATCACGCTGATTTTCATTTTGATCAGCCTGTAACAGCGACCGATGTGGGAGGCTTATGTCGAGATCACGATAGTCAGAGTTTTCATTTATTAATTCTCGGGGCAAAAGGCGGCGCAACTCAAGCTATGTTGGCTGAAATGGACGATTGGTTGGGCACAAGTTCAGTGCCAATTTTATCCATTCAAAATGGTGTGACCAACGAGGGATTGATTGAAGCGTGTGTTGGGCGAGAAAGAACGATTGGCGGATTGGGTATTTATATCAGTGGCCATATTGTTGCTCCGGGGAAAATCAAAGCTCAAGGTGCTGGGCAAATTGATTTTGGCGCTTGGCCAACAACGGCTTTAAACCCGGAAATGGCTCAATTATGTCAACAGCTTTCGGAGGTATTTACTCAGGCACAGATTCCTAATCGACTCTATGATGATGTGCGTTACGCGTTGTGGCGAAAGTTAGTCATTAATAATGGCGTGAACCCTATTACTGCGTTAACCGATCTTAAAACGGGTGCGGTGACTCAAGATCCGGTGTTACGTAAAACGGTTTATACCATGATGGAAGAGACGGCCAGAGCAGCCAATGCGGCAGGCGTGCCTTTGAAGAAAGCAGATGTGGACGAAATGTTTGATCTTATTTGTCACTTTGGTGATATCAAAACATCGATGCAGGTAGATATGGAGCAAGGGCGCCATTTAGAAGTCCATGAAATTTGTGACCCTGTGATTGAATATTGTCGCCAGACGGATGAACCCGCAGTCACAACGGAGTTAATTGCGAGATTACTAGTGAATGCGGCAACTGCTTAATATGGCGTTATTTCAATTGTTCGCGCTAGGCGGCAAGATCATTGAATATAGACAAAGAAAAGCACATGATAGCTGATACCTAAATGACCTCAAGATACCGTGTTCAGAGCGTCATCAAGGTTACTTGGGTATAACGGATTGATTATAAGGAATAACCATGGAAAGGGTACTTACTGATCAACAACTTGAATCATTATTGGCAGATGATGCGCCGTTTGGCGACCTCACCACATCCCTGCTTCTTGCGCCTAAACATAGTATTCATATCGAGTTGACGGCTCGCTATGATATGACAGTTAGCGGTGTGGAAGAGGCGGCTAGAATGTTCGAGCTGAAAGGGGCGACTGCAACTGTATTGGTCTCATCGGGTGATCATTGCCGAGCGGGAGATCATATTCTAAATGCCTCTGGGAATGCTCATGCGCTCTTTTTGGTGTGGAAATCAGCTCAAGTATTGATTGAATGGATGAGTGGAGTTGCCAGCTGTACGGCGAGCATGGTGCAAAATGCCAAAGGGATGCCGATTGCTTGCACACGTAAGCAAGTGCCTAATACGAAGGCTCTTTCCGTTAAAGCGATTCGATCTGGTGGTGGAATAATGCATCGATTAGGCTCATCAGAGAGTATTTTGGTATTCGCAGAGCATCGGCAATTTAGCTCTTTAACGCCCCGCGCAATGTTACATCAATTTGATAAAAAATCACCAGAGCACAAACCTGTAGTTGAAGTTCACTCTGTTGAAGATGCGATGTCATGGTTGGATGCAAGAGCTCCGGTGCTCCAGCTGGATAAGTTCACTCCAGAACAAATCACGGTATGTCGGCAGTTTATTCAAGAGCATCAACTGAACACTAAATTAGGTATAGCGGGTGGTGTTAACCCCAATAATGTCGTAGAGTTTGTGGCTGCAGGTGCTGATTTTATTGTCACCTCTTTTCCTTACTACGCGAAACCTAAAGATGTCCAAGTACGCTTCTTTGAGGCTTAATTGTGCTTGAATTTGTAGAACGAAGTGGCTCCCATGCTAGATGATATACTCGATCACCACTTAAACATCGTGTTCTGCGGCACTGCTGCTGGCGCAGTATCGGCTAAACGGAACCAATATTATGCGGGCCCAGGAAATAAATTCTGGCCAACGCTGTATAAAATAGGTTTAACCCCTCGTCTTTTGTCACCCAGTGAATATCGTTCGGTTGGGCAATATGGCATTGGCCTCACTGACGTCGTCAAAGGGCAATCTGGCAGTGATGCTGATATCGATTTTAAAAGTTCAAACCCTCAAGTGCTTCGTGAGAAAATGTTGCATTATCAACCGAAAATATTGGCATTTAATGGTAAGAAATCGGCACAGGTATTTTTAGGTAAAACTCGAATCGCGCTGGGTTTACAAACAGATATGATTGGAAAGACGCAGCTAGTCGTACTGCCATCTACCAGTGGTGCAGCCAACGGGTTTTGGCAAGAATCTACTTGGTTTGAATTAGCTGGTCTGCTTGATATTTAAAGTGGTTTACAACAATCGATAATCAATCAAGGTTTGCTCGTTATGAGTGCCGATAAATGGTGAGAATAATTTGTCGGCACTAACCGCAATAGAATGGGGATTACATTGAGGCGAGAGAGAGTGATGGATTATTGCCATGATGTTTTCGTTGGCGAACAATAAAACCACACAAGACCAATCCTAATAGCATTGTGCCTAACGTACCGGGTTCTGGGGTTTCTACGGTTTGTGTGTCCGGATCTGAAACGGGTGTGACATGAGGGTGAGGGCGATGCATCGGCGGAAAATCTCGATGAGGCATGGTAGGAAATGAGAGCGTGCTGGTACTGATGATTCGAGGTTGATCATGCCCACATGCCCAAGCATTATCGGTTGGAATAACTCGTTCTCCTTGGTCAATCACATTAAATGCTTGTTCTCTATCAGATGGAGACCAAAATTGGCGATGATTAGATGGCATGTTGTTGTCAGAGTTCGTGATGGATGCAGATGTTGTGGTTACACCACTTTCTGTACCATGGGGCTGAAAATATTGGTCGAATAATGGGGAGCTATTATCGCATGGCGTAGCATTCGCCACTCCTGCAATGGTTAAACAAGCTGCAATAGTTAACGTTTTAAACATAATTAATAATCCACAATGAAGATGAGTCGTATCGCACAGTAGTTATATTTATGAGAATGTGCGGTATACCCAAGTAACCTTAAGGTTCTGTTTCAGCGCATACAACTCGCCTTTTGGCGCTCATCAATAAGCTCATATCTGCGCCCAGTAACGTTGAACAGGAATGACCATCCTCTCTGCGATTGAATTTGGTCTGTGCTCGTTGATGACGATCTGAATACTGTCTCTTGTGGTTATTTGGGTATGTCAGTTTACATTGAGATATTATTTCCAAAACTGATTGAAAAGAATGCAAAAAATGCTCAATAGTTGTTCAGTTTCATTATTGAGATTTTTCTTGCAAATTTGCGGTAAATTAATCTAAAAATGATATTTTAATCAGTAGGTTAAAGTTAGAAAGGGCAGTTAATAATAAAAATAAGCCATAACGACCAAATTATGACTTATTGAATAGGTTTGCTGTGCCAGATGAATGGCTTATTTGTTCAAACGAGCTTTGGCTTCTTCAACTTTTGAAAAGTCTAAACCAAGCTCATTGACTGCATCTTTAATTAATGCAGGATTTTGCATTACTTGTCCCATCAACGCTTGAAGCTGTTCTTGAGGTAAACCCAATTGGCCGATAGTCGCCATTGCAGCAAGAGGGTTCTGCGTTAATGCTTCGAAAAGCTCTTTAATTTGCTGATCGCTAATATTGTTTTCTTTTAGCATTGCGATAATTGGGTTCATCTCTTTACCTTTGTACATCATTAACAATGAGAAGCGTTAGTTTACATTGACTCTCTAGGAATTGCACTTCTCATGATTATCAGTCTTTTTCATCGCTTCATAGCGCAGCAATATTTAAGAGTATTTATTCTAACTAACTGTTAGTTAACATTTTAAGTGATATTGATCATCCTATGAGTCTCAATAATGAAATTGCCCATGTTTTTATAGTGGTTAATATAATGGAGTGCTATTCTACAACTATCTAAAATGATTGAGATAGACCGATGAGCCAAGCCCGAGAGCAATGCGGGATAAAGCATCAGGACGTGGAATATCGAACGCTGGTCAGCGAGTGTGCTTGTATATTGTTATTTTTGATAACGGCAGGCTCTGTTAGTGGTTATTTATTTTCGGTGCCAGCATTGTATCGGATATTTCCTGATGGACCTGCAACGAATTTGCTGACAGCCTTGACTGTAGGGTGTTGTGCTGTTTCTATTCTCTGTTTTTTGCACGATAAGCGCCGTCTGATGGCGTATTTTTTAATGCTAAGTAGCTTAGTTCTTATCTTTAAACTCCTCTCTTATTACACGCATTTAACCGTGGTCTTAGATTTAGATAGAGAAATTACCTTATTTCATCAACGATATGGCGACCACAAAACGAATCAGATGGGTATCAACACCGTGTGGATGATGGTGTTATTGACCTCCTCATTGTGGTTTTCTTTCTATCGGCGGCATCTCTTTGCTCAAGCACTGGCCATGTTATCTTTCATTATCCCATCAATATCTATTGTGGGGTATGTGTTTAATCTCAACAGTTTCTATGGGCAAATGTCGCTAAACACCATCATTTGCGGTGTATTTATGATATTCGTCACCTTAAGTATCAATGCCAAATATGGGCTAATACACGCACTACTAGCCACTACGGTTAGTGGCCGTTTAGCTCGCGTTCAATGTTTCTCTGGCATCGTGTTTGCGCTTGGCTTAAGCATTATGGTGGTGAGATGGCGCAATGACATTGATATCAACGTCCTGTTGCCTGTTATTATTATCTCGCTATTTTGGTTTTTATTATTGCAAGCATTTAGCAGCGCAATGGTCTTTTCGAAAATCGAAGCTAAGCGGCAGACGATGGAAAAGAAATTGATCCATGCAGCACAATATGATCCGTTAACGGGGTTATATAATCGCATGGCATTTTCGGATGAATCGCACAAAGCCATTCAGCGCCAATCTCGCGATGGCGGAAATATTTGTGTGCTATTGATAGATATCGACTTTTTTAAAAATATCAATGATACCTATGGGCATGATGTCGGCGATAAAGTCTTACGCTGCGTGGCAAGCACCATTAATCGTACCGTGAGAAATACAGATATTGTCGGCCGATTTGGCGGGGAAGAGTTTTCATTGTTACTCCCCAATACTACTTGGGAAGAAGGATTGCATGTCGCTGAAAAAATTCGCATTCGGGTTGCTCAACTCGGTTTGAGTTCTGTTGTCGGGAAAAAAGAAAAAGTATCGGTATCTATCGGCTGCTCTACTATTGATATTAATCACCCTAGCTTGGATGAATCTTTAAAATGGGCCGATTTGGCGTTGTATGATTCGAAAAATTCAGGACGTAATCAGGTTCAAGGCGAAATGGGACTCACGACACTACGTAGCCGCGCAAAACGTTATTCTAATTGTTAGAATAAGAGATACAGTTCAACTCGCAAACGTCAAAAAGCAACGGCCGATCAAACAGAAACAAAATAGTTGTGTAGGAGCTGTTTACCGCGATGGTAAACAGCTCTTATAATGCCGACTATGGAATCAAACCTGTTACTGTCTTTGCGAAAGCTAACAACCTTGTTAGTGCTCGCGTTAGTTGTCTCTGTCTATTCTGGTATTAGTTCAAATACCTGGAAGGATTTGAGTACCACTAAATTCAGCACTCAGCAGGTTTCTCACCATGTGACTCATGATGTTCATACCGTAAGTTTAACTCAGAAACAGATCCCAACGCTGCATAACACAGACAATCATGACGGGCTTTGGTATGCACCTGCAACCAATCAACGCTGTTTAAGTATGGCTGAAATCGGCTCTGACGTTGATCCACCTGCGTATGCTTTGGTTGCTGAGCTTCCTCATCCAATACACCCGTTGTTTAGTCACGATTTTGCTAGCGCACTGCCTCGTGATAATTGGGCCTTACTGCCACAAACTCGCAGTTTAAGATTGAACGGTTGGAAACAGTCCAACTTACAATATCGTTTTATCCAACAAGCCTAAATTTTCTATCTCGTCATTTTATTTCGTCATGCACCTTTGTTCCAAGCAATGGAATCAGAGTCGGTGCGTGGTATTTGCGGTTTCTACCGCGGCTCGAAAGAGATAGAAAGCAATTATGCAAAATTTAAATTATTCAACGTCGTCTCAACGACGTCGTCATGCTGTGCTTAACCACAACGCAATATGGAAATACGCAGTATTGATCATTGCCATCGTTATTATGGCTCTGAGTGCTTTACCCACTTGGTATGGTGAGAATGCTGCCATACAAATATCCCCCAAAGCTGGGTTGAATCTGACGCCGCCGGCGGTGGTGAATACCTTGGCAAAACATCAGATTGCGGTACGCCGTTTAGACAGTAATAAGCAAGGTATGCTGGTTGTTTTAGCTAACAATCAACAGCAAACGCAAGCAAAAGAGCTCTTGGCTTCTTTCGCTAAAGATCCGGAGAAATTGACTTTAGCAATGACGCCATCAGCCCCTAAATGGTTATTGAATTTAGGGTTCGAACCGATAAAGCTTGGCCTTGATTTACGTGGTGGGGTGCAGTTTTTATTGGAGGTTGATGTCGCGCCAGTCTATCACCAACAAAGTGAAGGAGTGAGTGATGCTGTGCGTCAATTTGCTCGGGACAATCAGCTTTATGGTGTGCGTATTCATCTACATCAAAATAACGAATTGCAAATCAATACGTCCGATCTAACTCAAGCCAAAATAGAGTCGTTCTTACGGCGTCAATATCCCACATGGAATGTCTCGCCTACCAAGCATGGCTTGACGCTCTCACTGAATACACAAGAGAAAGTCACGCTACGCAATATGACGGTAGAGCAAAATTTACAAATCATGCGTAGCCGAATTGAGGAGTTAGGGATCACTGAAGCATCTGTGCAGCGGCAAGGTGAAAGCCATATCTTGATTGAGCTTCCAGGTGTTCAAGACCCTGCCGCGGCTAAGGATGTCATTGGCGCGACCGCGACATTAAAATTCTATGCAGTCATGCCAGAGGGAAGTCGTAGCAGCCAATTGATAAAAGATACTCAGGGTAAGCCAATTTCTGTCGCCAAACAGCCAGTACTGACCGGAGAGCATATCTTAGATGCTCGGGCTGGGAATGGTGAGATGGGACAAGCGGAGGTCAATATCACCTTGGATTCCGTGGGCGGCGATAAGATGACGTCTTTCTCCAAAACTCATATTGGGAAACCGATGGCAACCGCATACAGCGAGTATAGCCGGGATCCTAAGGGGCAATTACACCAAACCAATCAGATCATTAGTGTTGCAACCATACAAAACGTCTTACCGGCAAAGTTTCGTATTACTGGAATAGGCAGTTATGAGCACGCTCAGCAACTCGCACTGTTGCTGCGTGCTGGATCAATGACTGCGCCAGTGACGATTGTTGAAGAGCGAACGATTGGCCCTAGTTTAGGAGCGGAAAATATTCATAACGGCTTTGCTGCGTTGGCATTGGGAATGGCCGTGACGTTGGTATTTATGGCGCTTTGGTATCGCCGATTAGGCTGGGTGGCAAATCTTGCATTGATTGCCAATATGGTGCTGCTTTTCGGTTTAATTGCGCTGATTCCCGGTGCGGTATTGACTCTTCCCGGTATTGCTGGACTGGTACTCACTGTGGGGATGGCCGTCGATACTAATGTGCTTATCTTTGAGCGAATTCGAGACAAGCTCAAAGAAGGGCGCAGTTTTGCGCTCGCGATTGATAGAGGTTTTGATAGTGCGTTTGCAACCATATTCGATGCCAACTTTACTACCATGATCACCGCTGTTGTTCTGTATGCCATCGGTAATGGTCCTATCAAAGGGTTCGCTTTGACACTAGGTTTGGGGCTGCTAACCAGCATGTTTACTGGTATTTTTTCTTCTCGAGCCATTATCAATTTGGCCTATGGCCGTAATCAATCGCGTGACGTGAGGGTATAAAATGAATATTACGATGAAAAGTCGCTGGCGTTACGGTTGCAGCATGGTGTCACTCTGTTTAATGGTGATGTCTGTGGTGATCATTAGTATAAAAGGGCTCAATTTTGGTCTTGATTTTACCGGTGGGGTCGTCAATGAAATCCGTATGGATAAGCACATCGATGCGAGTGAGATCCGTAGTCAGTTGCAGCAATCTTATGGTCAAGATGTCGCACTGGTTTCAGCTGGTGAACCCGGGCGCTGGGTGATTCGTTATCAGGCACCTAAAGCAGGGGAGGTGCAACCTGATATTAAGCATGTATTAATGCCCCTTACTCATTCGCTAGAAGTACTAAATACCAGTATTGTGGGGCCTCAAGTGGGCTCAGAACTTGCGCAGCAAGGCGCACTTGCTCTACTTGTTACTGTCATTTGTATTATGGGGTACCTGTCGTTTCGATTTGAATGGCGCTTGGCATGTGGTGCTCTATTTGCTTTGGTTCATGATGTTGTGTTTGTTTTCGCGTTCTTTTCTTTAACGCAAATGGAGTTCAACTTAACTGTACTTGCTGCGGTGCTAGCAATTTTGGGCTATTCACTGAATGATTCGATCATCATTGCCGATCGAATCAGAGAGCTATTGATGGCCAAACCGAAAGAGCCTCTGGCGCAAATCAATAATGTGGCAATCACTGCGACCTTCTCCCGCACTATGGTGACCTCAGGAACGACGTTACTTACTGTGGCAGCACTATGGTTTATGGGGGGAGAGCCTTTGGCTGGGTTTTCTATTGCCATGTTTATCGGCATTTTAACCGGGACGTTTTCTTCAGTTTCAGTGGGTGCGACATTACCTGAGTTTTTGGGATTGTCGAGTCGACACTATTTGCTTAAACCCATCTCTGAAGATTTTTAGCTAGATTCATCACTTAAATGGAGCCGACATCAATTTTGTGTCGGCTTTTTATTATCTTCAATGTTTCTAATTAACTGTTTTTTATAAGTAAATAGAAAAAGGCCAAATGTTTCAGTGATAATAATGAGTAAGTTAACCATAAAGGAGAGTTCTTTATGATGAATTCTGTCGGTAAAGTACTTCTTTTTTAAATAAAAGCCGAGAGTTCGGAGATATTCTCTATGACTGAAATTCTGCACGAACGCATTGAGCAGTGTGTTTCGGAATTAAAAAGTGATATCCATGTATTGTCGAAATACATTCACACGGAGAACAACTTAGGGTTCTTTTTTTCTGCAGATTGCACAGGATTAACCAAAGCCGATTGTGCTCATCAGTTTATCATCGATTCGCTGATGAAAAAGGGACTGTCAGAAGAGGCGTTGGCCAAAATACCGCAAGAGATTGATGAATTGACCAAATTATTTTTGTGGGAAATCGCACTAGATACTCTTGACCCTCGGTGTTATTGATCGAGCACTAATTCATCAGTTCCACTCAATCTTTTTGATGCTTACCTGTAAAGTTTTACCGCATCGGCAATTTCATCACCCAAATTATGTTCTAATGCGTTAACAGAGAGAGCATATGGTGGAAAGATGGCAAAGACGAACAAGATTCAAAATGAAGATAAGTTATTTAAACGAGCTTTGCAGATTGGCAGTAAGATGGCAGAAATGCAGGGATATAAATTAACAGAAGAGAGCGCTTCATTGTCGTTAAAAACCAAAGCGTTATATCTATTTTTAGTACAGGTTCGTCAGATAGCGCCATTACCTGAAGATAAGCAAGATGGGCAAAGTCTGAAAAAGCGGATTGCGTTGTGGATGTATAATGCTTTGCCCGAGGGCGATCCACTTAAATAGTGCGCAGTCAGTAAACAAGGTCGCAGCATAAAAAAACACCGCATAAAGATGCGGTGTTTTTTCTTACTCATATCAACTATTGGTATTCACACAAGTAAGCTGTTGATTGTTTAACTTGAAGATCAAACGATGAATCGCCGTTTACATTAAAGCTTTCGCCATCTTTAAAAGAGAGCCAATTTTGTTCACCTTGGCGTTTAATTGTAAGCTCGCCTTTAATTACAGTCATTTTTTCAGGTGCTGCAGTGCCGAATGTATATTCACCCGGAGCCATGACACCAACGCTACTTTTTTCACCTTGTTGTTCGAAGGCCAGTGATTGTACGTTCCCTTCAAAATAGCTGTTAGCCTTAATCATTGTATTTCCTTATGTCTTTATCTCGTTATCAACTTGTTAGCGTTCTATATTTACCCCATTACACTACGTAACACAAGTAAGACTCTTTAGGGGCTAAACAAAGAATTAGCCAAACATCGTATTCGGCAACCAAGTAGAGATAATGGGAAAAGACAATAGAATAGCTAATACGACCAAATCACAAGCAACAAAAGGCCACACACCCGCAAAGACTTCGTTAACTTTAACATCTTTTCCCGCCGCGCTATTTAATGCAAAGGCATTGAGCCCTACAGGAGGAGTCACGCCAGCAATTTCACACATTTTCATCGCAATAATGCAAAACCAAATGGGGTCATAGCCCAATTGGGTAATGATGGGGAAAATAATCGGTAATGTAAGGGCAAAAGCTGCTGCTGGTACAATGATCATGCCCATTAGAAACCAGATGACAAGCACCATAGCCATGATACTCCAACCGGGTAACCCTGATGAAACTAGGTAGTGGGATATATCAAATGGAATTCGTGTGAGCCCCAAAAAGCGACTGAAAAACAAAGCACCAATGATGATAAAAAATAGAGTTGTGGTGATTCCAGCGGATTCTCGTAGTGATGAACGCATGGTTTTAAGTGAGCGAAGAGGGCCTTTTATTAGCCCCATCAACAGCGCGCCTAATGCGCCGATAGCTCCGGCCTCTGTTGCGGTAAAAAGCCCCGAGTACATTCCACCAAGAACAGCGCCGCCTAGTAATATAAGCTGCCATAAATCCAATAATCCAGCCATGCGATCGCGACGCTTCATGTGTTTCTCTTTATCGGGAATGGGGGCGATCTCAGGGTGGCGTTTGGCTTTCCAATAAATGACAACCACATAGGCCAGCGCTGTTAATAAGCCGGGTAGTACACCTGCCATAAAGAGTTTGCCTACAGGCACGTCCGTAAATAATGAGAACAGAATAAACATCCCACTTGGCGGAATCATGGCTGCTAGTGAGCCTGAGCAGGCGATACTGCCTAATGAGAATTTTTTTTCGTAGCCGTAGCGAATCATTTCAGGGTAAGCGATACGGCCAAATACACTGGCTGTTGCTAAGGAGGAACCACATACAGTGGAAAAAGCAGCGCTACCAAATGCCGTCGCAACCGCTAACGAACCCGGTAATGAGCCTGTGAGTTTTGATATTCCTTTATAAGCCTGCTCCGCGAAACCAGCCGTTGCCGCAAAAGCGCCCATTAACACAAATAGAGGCAGGACGGTGAAGGTGGGCGAGGCAATAGCACTATAGGCCGTTTCACCAAGTAATGACATTGCACCGTGCACATTGAGTAGCACTAGAATGCCGATAAAGCTGGTTACAACGAAACTCAGAGCCAGTGGTAGGCCGATAAATAGGAAAAAGAGTAACCCTAAGATGGCGATGGTGCCAATAATAGTAAAATCCATAGGTAGTTAAACTCCCTGTGAATTACGTTGATGGTGAAAATTGAGTAGGTGAGAATAGCCATTGATTGCCGCCTGCACAAAATATAAGGCTAAGGCAAATGTCATGATAAATTTCACAGGGTAGAGCAAAATTGGTTGAGGGCCAGCAATTGCTTGCTTACTTTCAAAAGCCGCTAAGGCATTGTTCCACAGTGCCCATGTAATAACTCCAATGGTAACAACCGAAATTGACGAGATAAATATATTGAGTAAGCACTGCCAGTAGGTGGGGAGTTTCTCAAGTAAAAAATCGACATTGATATGTGAGTGAGTTTCTTCACTGTGAGATAAACCAAGATAGGTAATCGAGATCATAGTAAACATTGCTAACTCTGATACGCCATATAGGGGCTTGGATAAGCCCCGAGTAATTAAATCAATACACATGAACAGCATCATAAATATGAGTAACCATCCACACAGCTCCGCAAGTGCTTGATTGACTTTTGTTAGCCAAAGCGGTTGATGAGAATAAGGGCTCATGATTGTTTATCCTGTGCTAATGCATTATCGATAACTTCTTCCATCTTATCTAACATGGCTTCAGGCGCTTTAGCGTGTTTCTGTTTGGCTTGCTCTAACCAAAGTTGTTTATTTTCTTTAATGGCGGGTAATTCAACAAACTGTTGAATTTCTTCGGTGGTGGCGGCTTTGACGTGATAGCCCGCTTTCTTTTCTAGTTTGACAATGGTGTTGAATAGATTTTCATAGTAATGCCCAAAGTCGATAGAGGCCTGCTGCTGTGCTTGATTAAAGTAGCCTTGCATCTCTGGTGATAGGCTATTCCACTTATCCAAATTCATGGTGAGTAACACAGGAACAGCAGCCCATAACTTCTGAGTGGTGAGTATGTTCGGTGCGATTTGATCCATACCAATCCGGTGCATGCTATCGTAGTTTGTCACGACACCATCAATGGTACCGCTATCAAGGGCTTGGTAAGTATCACTCCAAGGGATAGAGACAGGAGTCGCTTGCATATCTTTGATAATGTTCAATAACCATCGGCTCGAAGCGCGAATTCGTTTGTCTTTTAAATCGTCTGTGGAGTTGAGCGTATCTCTGGAGATAAAGGCATAAGGAAGGTATGCATAGGTGTAGATTATCTTTTGTCCTTGAGCAGCAAATTCTTGATTTAATTGCGGTATCTTTTTATAAATCTCTTTGTAAAGCTCCATTTTTCCATCAAAGCTCACCGGACCTTCTGGAAATAACTGAAATGCACTATTCAACAGTAGACGGGTAGGGTAGTAATTAATGTTGATAAAGCCTATGTCTGCAATACCATTTTTTACACCATCGAGTACTTCGTTACCTTTAAGTAGCGAACCTCCCCAATAAGGTACAATTTTAATATTGCCATTAGAGACTTTCTCTAAGCGATCAATAAACCCTTTTTCCGCTTCTCCACGTAAGCCACTGACTGCAGTATTCGTGGCAAAAGTGAATGTTTCAGCTGCATTTGCTTGATAAGCAACGCTTAAGCTCAGTGTAGAAAAGAGCAAAGCTGACAAGACCTGGTGTTTACCTTTAGTAAAACATCGACTTAATTTCATAACACACTCCATTGTGATTTTTGAATGTTAAACCAGATTTTTTCCGTCCGTAAAAAGTCCTTTGATTAATTCTTATAAAAAATAGGGTTTTTGTCCTATACCAATTTATTCGTTATTCATAACAAGATGTTAAGGATTGCTCTTCCCGTAAATGTTGCTGAAAAATATCGATAAATATCTGGGCTGTTTGTGAAATAGGTGAGTGACGTAGATGCAATAAATTGGCATGCAATTGATAAGGAGTGACTAAAGGAAGTATTTGGATTTTGTCGTCGCGGTGTGCTTCATAAGAAAAGGCATCAACCAGAGCGATACCTAGACCTGACTTAACCATTGAGCACGCATATTGGGGAGAGCTGACTTCGATAGAGGGAGAATAGTGGACGGAGCGTTCGGCAAATACGGATTGGGTTAATTCACAGAAAGGTGTTTCAGGTGTGTAGCCTACAAACACTTCGTTTTCTAAGTCGGAAAAATGAACAGCATCAGCTTGGGTTAATGGATGCTCACTAGAGCAGACAAATAGTAATTTGGCTGGAAACTGTTTGGATATGAGAAGGTTTGGATGATCAAAAGGAAATAGCGAAATGGCCAGATCGACATAACCATCGATCACTTGATTTTGCAGAAGAATATGCCTCATGCACTCAAAGCTGACCCGTACATCAGGACAGCGTTGATGAAAGGTGTGAATAACCTCTGGCAGTAATTGATGACCTAAACTTGGGCTACTGGCTAAGCGTAAAATACCTTGTTGTTGTTGGCGTAAATCTTTCACTGTGGAATTGATTCGCTGCACATCACGATACACATGTTCGACATCTTGAAATAAACGCCGGGCTTCAGGCGTCGGGCATAAACGCCCCCGTACTCTTTCAAATAGAGTTAACCCTGTGCGTTGTTCTGTATAGGAGAGCATTCGGCTGATTGCTGGTTGAGAGACCATGAGTAGCCGCGATGCTCCGCTGATTGTTCCTGTAACCATGATTGCGCGAAAGACTTCTATCTGACGAAGGTTCATATTGGTGGAAGATGGGGACATAGTATTAGCTCTTATGTAATTAAATGGATGATTGGGTAATTCATGACGAAAAAATCTGTTTATCATGTTATCCAACCTTAAATAATGCCATTAAATTAATAAGTTATATTTATTTAGTTACCGGTTAAGAAGGACTGTGTTAGATTTTGTATTCAAGCGTTGCTTGTTATCGCTGTTTTCATATTGATGTATTGCAGTATGTCGTGTTGCGCCAAATACTTAACCAATAATGATTTAAAGCGATTTTAAAAGCTGCTATACCCAAATGACCTAAAGATGCAGGATTCAGAGCTTCATCAACGAGCCTAGGTCAAGTTCAATTACGGCAGGAATGGTCATTCCCTTTAACGTGATTGAGGTATATAACCGATTGAAGTAATTATGNTTTTATAGTGATCATAGTTAGTAATGAAATTATATGAACGGTACGACAATATTTATCGATCGAATATTGAATTAATTAGAGACAATCAAATCAAAGTCGATCCTTTACCTATCGAAGGAGAAGATCGGTGGGGTGTAAGCGCTGTCTTTCGCCCTAAATTTCCGTCAGAAGTATGGCGCGATCTCGAACAACTAAAAACGGTACTTGGTCAGCAGCATGCCTACTATCATGAGAATAATGTTCATATTACTTTTCGCTCTTTAGAAGCATATAGAGATAATATTGGTTCCTCTGATGAGTTGATAAAACAGTATGCCCATGAGTTAGAGAACGTATTACGTGATGCTGGCTCAATGACAGTCTCGTTATCAGGCATTATTGGTGTAGCAAGTGGTTTGATTCTTGGTGGTATACCTAATTTTGATATTGAAAAGTTAAGATTAGAATTTTTCACCCGATTACGTGAAAAAGGGCTAGTTACCTCTGGGCCTGAAACATCGGTAAGTCAGTTGAGAAATACCTGTCATGCTAGTCTTGCTGTCTTTGCCTCTAAATTATCCCTCGCCGATGAAAGTCATGATGCTTTATCTAAGTTGCACCAAAAATCGTACGGTGACATTCAACTTCATGACATAGAAATTGTTGCTTATAAAAGAACGCTAAGTGCTATTGACGTTAAATCATTGGCTAAGATAACCCTATCGTAATGTTGTTACCTATCTTGAGTTAGCTAAACATCAATCTTACAAATTATGGCATGCTCTTCACTACATTTAGCTATATGAGCTAAATAAAAAGCGAACCAAACGGTTCGCTTTTGCTTAGGTTATCGTATTAGACTTGGTAAGTCTCAATACTTGGGCAAGAACAGATGAGATTGCGGTCACCGTACACGTTGTCAACACGATTCACTGTTGGCCAGAACTTCATTTCTTGGGTTTGTTTAGAAGGGTAACAAGCTACCTGTTTTGAATACGGGTGTGTCCATTCTTCAGCCACAAGATCCACTTGAGTATGTGGAGCATTGACGAGTGGGTTATCTTCTAATGTCCAATTACCTAATTCTACCTGTTTAATCTCTTCACGAATGGCGATCATCGCATCACAGAAGCGATCCAACTCAGCCAAATCCTCAGATTCGGTCGGCTCTATCATCAGTGTGCCAGCAACTGGGAATGACATCGTTGGGGCATGGAAGCCATAATCCATCAAGCGCTTAGCGATGTCTTCTTCGCTAATTCCTGACGCGTCTTTAATTGGGCGAATATCGATAATACACTCGTGTGCTACGCGACCATTTTTGCCTCGATAAAGAACGGAGTAATGCGGACGCAAGCGTTCCATCACATAGTTAGCGTTTAGAATCGCAACTTCTGTCGCTTCAGTCAGTCCTTCGCCCCCCATCATCGCAATATAAGCCCACGAGATAGGTAAAATAGAGGCGCTACCCATATCTGCAGCAGACACTGCGTATTCTTTCCCTTTCACACCATTTTCAATATGACCTGGCAAGAAATCAGCTAAGTGCGCTTTCACACCGATAGGCCCCATACCAGGACCGCCACCGCCGTGAGGAATACAGAAGGTTTTGTGCAAGTTTAGATGTGATACATCTGAACCAATAAAGCCTGGTGATGTTAATCCAACTTGAGCGTTCATGTTGGCACCATCTAGATAAACTTGTCCACCTGCTGCGTGAACCATGTCGCACACTTCACGCACTTGTTCCTCATACACACCGTGCGTTGATGGATAAGTAATCATAATGCATGACAGATTATCATGATGTTTCTCGATTTTTTGCGCGAGATCGTCGAGGTCGATATTACCATTATGGTCACATTTAACGACCACGACTTTCATCGAAAGCATGGAAGCCGACGCTGGGTTAGTCCCGTGAGCGGAGCTAGGGATAAGACAGACATTGCGATTCTTGTCACCGCGACTCTCGTGATAACGTTGAATTGCTATGAGTCCAGCATATTCACCAGAGGCTCCAGAGTTCGGTTGCAATGAGAATGCATCATAGCCTGTAATTGCACAGAGTTTGGCGACTAAATCGTCAGCTAATGCGTGGTAACCTGCCGTCTGTTCACTTGGCGCAAATGGGTGTAGAGAGCCAAACTCAGGCCAAGAGACGGGAATCATCTCAGCAGCTGCATTGAGTTTCATGGTGCAGCTTCCTAGCGGGATCATGCCATGCGTTAGAGAAAAGTCTTTATTCTCTAATTTTTTCAAATAGCGCATCATCTGTGTTTCACTGTGATAAGTGTTAAACACGGGATGAGTCAGGTATTGAGTGGTACGGCGGCATGCTTCTGGAATTGATGCATATTCATCCCCTGAAATCTCTGCTGACAGATCGTAGGCCGATTCGGTCACACCGAATGCAGTCAGTAGGGTATGAACATCTTCAAGCGTTGTGGTTTCATCAAAACTGATACCGAGGCGATCGTTGAATTTACGTAAGTTGATATCCAATAATTGAGCTACAGCATATAAACCTGCGGTATTATTCTTTGTTACTACTGTGATGGTATCAAAGAACGTTTCATGGGCTAGTTTGAAGCCCGCTTTTTTTAGTCCGGCGGCTAATATCGCAGTCAGGTGATGAGTTCGACGAGCAATGGTTTCCAGCCCTTTAGGGCCGTGATAAATCGCGTAGAATGCAGCCATGTTGGCAAGTAGTGCTTGCGCCGTACAAATATTCGATGTGGCCTTTTCACGGCGAATATGCTGTTCGCGAGTTTGCATTGCCATTCGCAGTGCTTGGTTACCCTTGGCATCGATAGAGACACCAATCACACGACCTGGCATCGTACGTTTGTGTTTATCCTTGGTTGCCATAAATGCAGCATGTGGTCCACCAAAACCCATCGGTACACCAAAGCGCTGCGCTGATCCGATAACCACATCAGCACCCATTTCACCTGCTGGTTTTAGCAAGGTAGAAGCAAGTAAGTCAGTTGCAACTGTGGCTAAGGCTTTTTGATCGTGAATTGCTGTGATCACATCGGTAAGATCAATAATGTTACCCGTTGTAGTTGGGTATTGAAGTAGCGCACCAAAAAATTCGTGGGTCTTTATTTGATCGAGTGATGCAACAATAACGTCGAATCCGAGGAATTCAGCGCGGGTTTTGACGACTTCAATGGTTTGCGGGTGAACATTGTCCGCAACAAAGAACTGATTACTTTTGCTCTTACCTGCGCGTTTACACAATGCCATCGCTTCTGCAGCGGCAGTCGCCTCATCAAGCAATGATGCGTTCGCAATTTCCATACCGGTTAGGTCAATGATCATTTGCTGAAAATTAAGCAAAGACTCTAGGCGACCTTGAGAAATTTCTGGTTGGTATGGCGTGTAAGCGGTGTACCAGCCCGGATTTTCAAATACATTACGCAAAATGACATTTGGCGTGTGGGTGTTGTAATAACCTTGGCCGATGAATGAGCGTTTCAGTGCATTTTGCTGAGCAAATTCTTTTAGACTGTTCATCATTGCGTATTCACTTTGCGCGGTAGGTAAAGCGAGCGCAGAAGGAAGACGAATGGATGCCGGTACTGTCTCATCAATGAGTGCAGTTAATGATTCAGCGTTAATAGTATTGAGCATAGAGCGATGATCATCGCGACGTGGGCCATTATGGCGAGTCACAAAATCATTCGCAGGGTTTAGGCTTTGAAGTAAATCAGTCATGTTTCCTTTACCTTCTCAACCTCCCACTGTTAGGAGCATTGAAAATAGTGACTTAATAAAGCATGCAAAGAAGATACTTTATGTCCAGATAGGTGGTTCGTTTAAACTGTGCGTGCGGAAGTTTTCTATTGGCACGCACAGCAAATGAGGAATCAGTCCTCGTCATCTTCTTCTAAAGATATTTCATATTCATCTGCGCTTTGTAACTGTTCAAGTTCACTCGCATCAGACATTTTGATTGTTGCAATCCAACCACCATCGTAAGGTTCTGAGTTAACCAATTCCGGGCTATCGTCTAGATCCTGGTTTACTTCAACAATAGTGCCAGAAACAGGCGCATAGATATCGGACGCTGCTTTCACAGATTCGACCAAAGAGAATGCATCGCCTGCATCAATGTCGCTATCTACTTCAGGTAGTTCAACAAAGACCACATCACCAAGCATTTCTTGGGCATGCTCAGAGATACCGATGGTGGCAGTACCGTCACCGTTATCGCGAACCCATTCATGGCTGTCTGTGAACTTCAGTGTTTTGTCCATTGCTAAATCTCCAAAATAACGTATCGATAAATAGGGTTAAGTAAAGTGAGCCGCTAGGCCAAAGCGCCCAAATGACCATGTTGTGATGTTCTGTTGTTGCACTTTGCTCGACCACTTACCGGTTGAAAACTATTGTTTTACTGTTTGCTTAATGGGCATGAACAGCGTTATTGACTGTTAAGATCTACGCTAAGCATAGGTGCTTTTTTATCGAAAAATAGTTCAGGGTTACGTCCTGTGATCTTCGTAAAATTTCCTAGTTAAAACCGATGGCAGCGTAAAATCGGTTGATTGAATAAAATCAGTTTGCAACAGATATGCCATCATGTTTGTGCCTTTGATCACCGATTTATGCCATGCCAGTTAGGCACAATAATTAAGTAATCGTTTGCGTAGCCTTTAGCTTTTAACCTCATTATGGCAATGATAGAAGCAGAGAATAAGAACGAGGCAAGCGTGTGGACATCTCGATATTGAAGATGAATAACGCTATGTATCAGATTTGAATATTTGAATAGTCGTGGTGCACCCATCGTTAAGATTTAGTGCATACTCTGAAATCAAATGTGAGAGGTGTTATATCACTTTTCAGAGCCGGATTATCCATAATCTTTTTTAGCTTCCTTCGCTCTATTTATCCACTTTACATCACTGATAAATAGTTGATCGCCGAAGTTTTCACCGATAATCGGGGGGCTTCGGCGTTTGGTAACTGCATCACGATAAGTTATTCGAACTTACCTTTGTGCATTATTCACCAATAAGTTGATAACATACTCGGTGTGGTAACAATGATCAATAGAAAAGTTTCTTATAGGAAACTTATGTTCATAAGGTGAAGCGTGCGCTAGGATTAAGGCATACTATGAGCATCAATAATGAAAGTGTATTACTGCTTCGTAAATATGCGCCTAACAATAAGTTGAAGAAATCATGTCCGATAATATTTTTGATGAATACCCCTCAATGACACTAGCCAGAGAAGCAAGTGAAGCACCAAATATTGAGCCATTACGTTTAGGGGAGCGGATCAAAACCATTCGTGGAGAACTTGGCTTAACCTTAGAAGAGGCTAGTCAACGAACTGGACTCGCTCGTTCTACACTAAGTAAAATTGAAAATGAACAGATTTCTCCAACTTTCCAAGCGATGCAAAAATTAGCGTTTGGGTTACAGATAGATATGCCTCAACTATTTGAACCACCACAAAAAATTATTGCAACAGGCCGTAGAGATATTACGCGTAAAGGCTCAGGAAAGCCGCATCCTACTCAAACGTATGAACATGAGTTACTCGCCACACAGTTGTCGAATAAAAAGATGATGCCATTTAAAAGTCGTGTGCGCGCTAGGGCATTTGACGAATATCGTGACTGGATTCGTCATGATGGTGAAGAGTTTCTTTTGATCTTGGAAGGTTCTGTGATGTTCTATTCTGAATTTTATGAGCCAGTAGAATTAATGACAGGGGACAGCGTTTATTACGATGCTACGATGGGGCATATGCTCGTTTCGACAAGTGAAGAAGACGCTTTAATCCTGTGGGTTACGGCGAACACTCGATAAATATTCTCCCTATTCTTATATCAATGCATAAAAACGCGCCATTATTGGCGCTTTTTTTATGCTACTAAGGTTTCCTATAATGAATGCAAACGTTTGCCTTTGATTGTTTATCCATTGGTTTTTACGTTAAATGACCGCTTGTGACGACTGTAATCGCGAATTTGGCTCTTTTTACTTGTCTATTGAGAGAAAATTTCGCATTCTGTTTATTATTGGAAACATAATGGTATTTAGGAATAACACGTTAACGCTCATTTACTGTGCGAAAACGATCAAGGGAGAAAGTTATGAGCCAAAACTTAGATGCTGGCCAACCGTTGTTAACCACACCTCTTCACGCACTTCATCTTGAAGTGGGCGCTAAAATGGTCCCATTCGCTGGCTATGATATGCCAGTACAATACCCTCTGGGTGTAAAAAAGGAACATTTGCACACTCGTGAGTTTGCTGGATTGTTTGATGTGTCGCACATGGGGCAGTTACGTTTAACGGGCCCAGACGCCGCCGCTGCATTAGAAGCCCTAGTCCCAGTTGATATTATCGATTTGCCTCAAGGTAAACAGCGCTATGCGTTTTTCACCAACGAGCAAGGCGGAATTTTAGATGATTTAATGGTGGCTAATCTCGGTGATCATCTGTTCGTGGTGGTGAATGCGGCATGCAAAGCACAAGATATCGCTCATATTCAATCTCATTTTCCTGATAACGTTAGATTAGAAGTGATCGAAGATCGCGCTTTGCTTGCTTTACAAGGGCCACAAGCCGCTAAGGTACTTTCTCAACTACAACCTGCTGTTGCATCCATATGTTTTATGGATATCCAAACCATCGATATTGCAGGTATCGACTGCATTGTTAGCCGCAGCGGATACACGGGGGAAGATGGTTACGAAATTTCAGTCCCTGCTGATAAAGCACAAGAGCTAGCTTGTAAATTAACGGAATTTTCTGAAGTCGAGTGGATTGGTTTAGGGGCTCGTGATTCTTTACGTTTGGAATGCGGCTTGTGCCTCTACGGTCACGATCTTGATACCACGACAACTCCCGTTGAAGCGAGTTTATTATGGGCAATCAGTAAATCTCGTCGTGCAGACGGAGAAAGAGCGGGGGGATTCCCTGGTGACTCAATCATCTTAGACCAAATTGCGACTAAGAATGTCGTGCGTAAAAGGGTTGGACTTGTGGGGCAAACCAAAGCACCTGTGCGCGAGGGGACAGAACTTTATGATGCAAACGACAATAAGATAGGTATTGTCACCAGTGGTACGGCTGGACCAACAGCTGGAAAACCGGTCTCAATGGCTTATGTAAGCACTGAATTTTCTGCCATCGATACTGAAGTTTGGGCGTTAGTTCGTGGTAAAAAATTACCGATGACAGTAAGTAAAATGCCTTTTGTTCCTCAGCGTTATTATCGCGGTTGATAGCACCTGATAATTTGTAACGACAAAAACAGCACTATGGTAGTGCTGTTTTTATTTTTATCGAGGTTGATTTGGGCTCTTATAATGCATCTTGGTTAATATTGTGATCCTGAGCCAAATATGTAAATCAATGAAAAACAGGTTAGATAATTTGGTGCGATTGTATAAGCTTAATGTTGCTTATCCACTAGATTGTCCCTATGAAAAATATCACGTTATTACTTACCTTTTTACTCACTAGTTTGACTGCTTCTGCGGCTGACGTTTCTACTTATATCGTTAATGGTACGACAGCAACCGCTAGCGACTATCCAGCCTATGTCACCCTATTTTATTACCGTGAATATTCGGGGGGCTACACCTATGGTATGTATTGTGGGGGAACCATGATTGATAGTACCCACGTACTAACTGCAGCCCACTGTATTACCGATGAAGATAGTGAACCGAATGAGTCATACCTTCTCTATACTGTCGTTGCTCAAGTTGATGAACTATCAGATTTCCCTGGAAATGCGACCTACGTGCAGGCCAAATCATTTTATTATCCCGATGATTATGAATACTCTTCCACTGAGTTATGGCCAAATGACATTGCGGTGATCACATTGGAATCCAGTCTGAATGTTAGTGGGGTCGTTAGCTTACCAAGCCAAGATTACGATAGCTATCGAGAGAATAGTGATGATACCTTTATCACAATTGGTCATGGGAAAACGTCATCAAGTAGTAGCACAAGTAACACACTGCTTCAAACTGAAATGGACTACGTGGATAACGCGACATGTGAGACAGACCTTGCCAATATTAATGATTCCCAACTTTGTTTTGCCGGTACGAGTAGTGGAGATAGCACCACTAGTTTAAGTAGTGGCGTTTGTTCAGGGGACTCTGGTGGCCCCATGTATGACACCACGGATTCTAGTGCAACCGGTAGTGGTTACCTACAAATTGGCGTGACCAGTTTTGGCCCCTCGACTTGTGGACAAGCTTTAGGTTCGAGCGGTGTAACAGGGGTATTTACTGAAGTCTCTAATTACGTGGATTGGATTAACGAAGTTGTTGCAGGTTCGGTGACAGCAAAATACACAGCCACAGATGCAAAAAGGGCGAGTTACAGTGGAAGTCTCGATTCCAGTTCATCTTCTGATGATGATAGCAGTGTATCAACGACATCAAGTGGCGGTGGTGGTAGTGCTGGTGTCATAGGATTAATGATGTTAGCTCTTATTGGGCTAATGAGAGTGAATCGACGTAGCTAAATCAACGAAAAAGTGTGAATTGAAGGGGCAGGGGGGCTGTCCCTATCTGTGCTGCTGGTTAGGCGGATTATTTATTCATATACGCGGGGCTCGCTAAACTAACACATTGTTATTATTTGTTTGATAGCGATAAAGGTGTTATTGCACTAGTGTTAGCGGCGTTTCTTGGTTCGCAGCGCTTAAGTTATTGCTAGATAATGTATAGTAACTGGCACTGGCTAACGATAGTGGTTTAGAGAACCAATAGCCTTGTAGATATGAGGCGCCTAATTCACTAAATTTTTGATACATGACACTGTTTTCAATCCCCTCAATCACAATATCAATTCCTTTTTGCACACAAAGATGAATGATAAATTCAAGATATTCATTGAGGGCGAAGTTATGCATGGTTTTGCATGCCATGGTGCGATCGATTTTTATTTGATTGAGTGGTAAATCAAAGAAACTATTGATTGAGCTAAAGCCGGTACCAAAATCATCTAATGATAATCTAAAGCCTAATTCACTGAGTTTCTGTAGCTGGATCAGCGCGTTTTTATTTCCATCTAAAATAACGGTTTCAGTTAATTCTAAAACAATCGATTTTGTCTCTATCCCATACTCTGTTGCGATACGCATGATATGTTCGGGGAAAGAACGATCTAAAAGTTGCAGTACTGAAACGTTAACGTTGACTCGCACCGTTACATGATTTTTATGGTTGTAATGAGTGATAAATTGGCAGGCTTTAGTAAATACTTGATAACCCAATTCATTAATTAAGCCTTTTTTTTCTGCGACGGGAATAAATTCATCTGGATAAATCTCGCCGAACTCTTTTGATTTCCAACGCACTAAAGCTTCAAAACTTGCTACTTTACCTGTTACAGCATCAACAATTGGTTGAAATTTGACGCTTAACGAATGTGAATGTAAGGCTTCTTTTAGACCTCGTTCGACAAAAAAGAAACGATCGACTTTTGATTGGGTTTTCCCTTGATAAATCGCTATCCAAGATTCTTCTTGCTCTGAGGCAAACTGACAAGTACGTGAGGCGATATTAATGATGTCTTCTGGACTGACGTTAAGCTCGAAATTAGGATACACGCCAATACTGATGTTTTCACCGTATAGATGACCATGTCCCTGAATGGCACTTGTGTAATCTGTGTAGATAGAACGGCAAAGAGTGTACAGCTCTTCCTTGCTGTGTTCACCTTTCACGATAATTGCGAAATCATCAGACCGAGCTCGGTAACATTCAACTAAGTCATTTGAATCGACTTGGACCGCCGCGATAACATGGCTAATAAGATGTTCGACGACTTCATTGCCATATTGATTTACGTATGTGCGAATATCATCTATCTGCATATAAATAAGACTGTGTTTTTCAGCTGTATTTTGTGCCAGCTCGATATCGGCTAATAATTTTGCTCGATTGAACATACCGGATGCACTATCGAAATAAGCGGCTTGCTGGAGATAGGATTCAAAAAGCTTTTGTTCTGATACATCGCAATGACGGCCAACAATGAAGAATTCATCACCATCAAATTTCAAAACGGAATGTGTTTCTATCCAAATGTATTGGCGGCTTGTTGTTCTTAAACGGAATTGGATATTACGGATTTTGTTGGGTTCTGGACTGTAGACTTGTCGCTCTATCGCTGCGCTTACACTTTGACGGTCAAGAGGGTGAACGTACTCTAACCACTCATCGACACTAATCGTTTTAGATTTAATGCCAAATTTTTGATAAAACTCGGGATTATAAAACGTTACTTGTAATGCGCTATCCACATGAAATAAACCTTCGGAAAAAATATCTAGCACATGTGGCAGACGTTTTTCGAAAAGCGGATGAAAGTCATTTATGTCTAATATTAATTCTTCGCTTAAAGTCATGGTTACACTACTACAGTCGTATATGTCAGTGGAAGATGGTCACCGTACGTAATTTATTCTGCATTTTTATATAAAACGCTACATCATAATCAAGAGATGTATTTTATGTATATATCAACATTTGCTTATAATAATCAACTTGTTGAGTCAGTTATCCTATCACAATTATCAATATCAAGTGACATATTATTATACCCAAATGACCTCAAGATGCAGGATTCAGAGCTTCATCAACGAGCCTAGGTCAAGCTCAATCACGGCAGGAATGGTCATTCCCTTTTAACGTGATTGGGCGCAGAAATAGGTTTGTTGATGAGCTCCCGAAGGGCGAGTTTTATCCGCTCTTAGGCTGTGTTACTGATTTTCAACGTAGAATGACTATGTCTTCAAATCAGTGCCTTGCCTAAGAGCGAAACCATTCTCGCTGAAACAGCATCTTGAGGTTACTTGGGTATACTTATCCGACGTTTTTTAAAATTATAATTTTTATTATTCAAAATCAGCTGGTTAAAGTTAACCGGTAACAAAAGAGCAGCCTTAAGCTGCTCTTTTGTTTGATGTGTTTGCTTAACGCTCCCAATATGCCTCTTCAAGGCTATCTTCACGCTCTGGCAGAGCTTTAGACAGTCGTGGTGAGTGTTGGGTTAACACTTCATAACTTACGCGGTTTGCGTAACGACATACCTGAGACAAAGATGAATAGGTCAAAAATGGGTGTTGATGCTTGGCTGAGTTAGGAACATTTTTCGCATGATAGCTGTTGGCTGCCATATCGTGTAGCAAAGCAGCGAGTGCACCATCGCCCGCACCATTAGTATTTTTTATTTTAGCCGGGCCACCTAAGTACGGACCGATGTGAGAGTATATCTTCACAGGGGTATCACATACCGATTTTTGCATCGCACGACTAAATTCATATTTGTTAAATTCAGGAATGTTGCCAGGCAATAACGAAGATTCCGTTTCGCGTTTCGCAGCGTCATCGACATAGCCAGCCATATATAAACCGATTGGGCCAGCTGTGCATAAGACTAAATCAACCCACTCAAGCGCCTGATTGGATGCCATAAGTGGATCGTCGTGTCCGGTTAAGGCTAATCCTTCTTCTTCGTTCATAGCCAAAACGGAAACGTTTTCCTTAATGTAGTTTTGCCACCATTCGACATTATTTTCAATAACATATTTCGTTCCAAGGGTTAAAACCACAGGAACATTGTTCTTTTTGGCTAATTTTACAGCACGTTGAACAGCTTGAGGCATAGGATCGCCAGGGTTTCCACGCATCAAATAAGAAGAGAGCAGTAGGGCTGAGGCTTTCTCAAAAATGTGATCTGGGATACTTTCTGGGCGCAATTGATTCATTTGCCCTTGGTTGATGGCAAATGTGCGCTCACCATCCTCAGAAATCAGTGTATAACAGCGTCCTATCGGTCCATCTACGGTTTGAAAGTGGTTCATATTAACGCGTGAAGAAGTGCGGCACAGGTAGCGGTAGGCATAATCACCTACTTCAATGTTTTTGGACATCACGCCGAGTAAGACAGATTTACTGTCAGCAAGTACAGAATAGTTGTGTAATGTATTACCAATTGTGCCACCAGGGTGTTGGTGGGTTATTAATTCCCTGTCGACCAGCTCTTGGTAGAGAGCATCGGCTGTCTGTTCCTCGACAACAAGTGAGTGTCCTTTACTCAATCCGTATTTATTTAGAAATTCGGTGTCGACCTTCGCTTCAATATCAACAAGGGTTTGCCCTATCCCAATAATGGTTGGGTTATACAGTACAGGGGCTTGCTGCATTTGTTTCACGAGAGGATCGCGTTTTTCTGTTGGGAAATAGTGTTTAGATTTACGTTGTCCAGGAAATTTCATGAGGATTCAGCTACAAAAAAATTTCGCGGATAATAGCATAAAATAGGTGAGGTATTGGATTTTTTGATCTATCAATAACGGATTGACACTCTCTGAAATTACATCAGAGAGTGTACGTGTCGACTTTATTTGTTATCAGCTGGGAAAGCATTAAATGCCTTAGTTCCCCATAATGGAACTGTCGATAAACTGTGTTTAAAACTGCCAGAAGTTTCTTTTGTTGAATAAGAAACATACATGAGTGTTTGGTTTTTAGCATCAAATATGCGGCGTATTTTCATTGACTTAAAGAAAATGCTTTTTGATTTTTTGAACACAATTTCACCTGAGTTCGATTTATCAATATCAGCGATCATTTCTGGTGTGATTTCGCCGGTTTGGCGACACGCAATGGATGAATCGGATGGGTCTGATAGGCTAAGGTTTGCTTCAATACTTGCGATATGGCAAGTGACACCTGTCACGATGGGGTCATTTAATGTGTCGATTTTGATATCTTTGGTGGTGAAAAGCCCAAGGCTGACATCACCCACCTCTGAGTTATCACAGCCGTTCAATACTAAAGCGATGATGGCCACACCAAGTATTCTTTTTAACATATTCTTTGATCCATTATTCGTCTGAGCTGTGCCTGACATGAGCGACATTGTACAACAGCTACTAAGTTATCCTATGCTATCAAATCAGTGCACTCGCTAGAAGGTAAACTCTATTTATGCCCTAGAATATGGACGTGATTTAGATTCAAATATCGCTTTTTTGCCTTGTTAATTTTATACCAAACTTACCTCAAGATGCTTTTTCAGTGCGAATGTATTGGCTTTTAGGCACAGCATTGATTTGAAAATTTGGTCATTTGGGGATAAATCAGTACAAATACCTTGTTGCTAGCCGCAATGCTCAGTATGCTCCAGACTCAGATTCTTGTTATTCCACTTAAGTTACAGTTGTTTTACCATCTGTTTCATGCTGATGTTAAAGCTTTCTCAGACTGTTCAGGATAGATGAACCAATATTATGACGACGATGCCTTCTCAACTACTAAACGTGAAAAATCGCTGGTTATGGCAGCAAGTAGAGGTCGATTACCCAACACCTGAAAGTATCAGAGGACGTCAGGTCTATGAATCACTCAGCCAGAAAGCATCAGCTATTCCATTCACTGATTCACCATCGCACCAGCAGAGCCTTCATCCCAACGTGCTTGCCGCTGACTTTCACCGCATGACGATCATGTTTTCTTTGCTGCAAGCGAATCGGGTAACTGCACCGGAAGAAAAAGAAGCACTAGTCGAATTTTTCACGCAAATTATCTATTCAGAACCTTGCACTCTTTATCTCGGATTTTCTCAAGGAGAAGCTGTTGCGGCAGCCCTCTTGACCATCGATGATAATCAGTGGTTAATTTCTGATGTAGTCATGTGTGACAACCAAGAATTCAGTCACAGTGACGTATTTATCAACCAGGTCATTGCCAATCATTCCGCCCAATGTTCGGTTTGTCCCGAACGAGTATGGCTAGAATCTTTTGGTGAAAACGCTTCCCCAGAATTAATGTAATCGGTGCATGGCTTAAGTCACTCTATTTTGTTGTTGATTTAGCTGATTAAGCACCGTTTAGTGACTTGGTTTGAATATATTTACATTGCCCAATAGGCAAGAGATTATTCTGTTAACTCTGTCCTTACTTGATAATCATCTGCGCATACACTGCATTAACCGAAATTTATGATGGTGAAGCCACCGTATGCACAATAATAACAAGCAATGTGTGATTTTTGATTGTGAAGGCACATTAGTAGACAGTGAACGGCTATGTTGTCAGGTGCTTCTTGGTTTGTTCCAAGAATTGGGCGCGGTGCTCACACTTGATGATGTGGTAGAGAGTTTTGATGGTGGTTTGGTTGCTGAACTGCTCAATAGGCTCGTTGAAAAAACCGGTGTTAATGCTGATATCGATTCACTAGAAATAGAATATCGGCATCGAACGCATGAGTTATTTGACCATCAGTTGCGCCCAATGTCTGGTGCTGTCTCCCTACTCGAGCAATTACGTCGTCATCATATTGATGTTTGTGTGGCATCTAACTCACCCAAAGATAAAATTGAATCGCTACTAGAACTGTGTGGTTTGCGTAGCTATTTCGATGATCAAATCTATTCTGCATTTGATGCAAATAGTTGGAAACCTGAACCGGATTTAATTCATTATTGTGCGATGAATATGGGCTATAGTCTCGATCAATGTGTCTATATTGATGATACTTATCAAGGTATTGAAGCTGGGATTAGTGCGGGAGTAGACACGATTCATTTTAAGCCCGCTATTAAACAAGTATCACCGATAGAACATTTATCGTTGGTGAAACAACCCGCTCAGTTCAGTGATGTTGAAAGTGATAAAGTTGCAGCAGAGCGTATTGAAGCTCATGATTTTCTGGATAGTAAAGTTGTGGCAGTCATGCATAAATTAAGTGAAGTTGAACAATATTTAAGTATTTAAATTTGGTTTGATTGTCATTTGGGTATTAAACATTTATCACGTTAAGGAAGTCAGCTAAAATTATGTGATGATTTCCTTTGGAGGTAGGTAATGAACCCCCAAGATTTTTGCATCGTACTAACAACGACGCAGCGTGCGGAAAACGCACAAGAATTGATTCAAAGTTTGCTGGATAAAAAGTTGGCTGCATGCATTCAAACCATGCCTATTGAGAGCCATTATGTGTGGCAGGGTGAAATCTGCCACGACAATGAGATATTAATGGTGATCAAAACTCAGCGCGAATGTTACGTGGATGTAGAGCAAGCTATTACGGCACAACATGATTACGATGTACCGCAAATTATTCAAGTTCCTTTTACTGAAGGCTTCCACCCTTATTTAGCGTGGATTAAACAAAACACCCAAGCTCATTAGCCCTATTTAAAACGTGCTGAGTTGGCACCACATTGCCAACTCAGCAGAATGAGTGCAGCGATAGCGCCAAGGGTATCGCACAACATGTCTTTTTGAGCATCCCAAATATCACCTTGCGAACCTAAAAATGCCGCACCATCTTCCCCGCCAGCAAGCGAAGCGTACCACCATTCGATGATTTCATAGCTTGCAGCAAGGCTCATAATTGCGAACAGAGCAAAGACTCTTGCTAACCATGTGTGGGCGAGTTTACGACGAATCACAAACTCAGCAATAGGATAGGCGTAAAGGCCGATAGCAAAGTGCGCCACACGATCAAAATTATTCCGTGATGAACCAATCATGTGATTAAACCAATCGAAAGGAACATTGGCGAAGGTATATCGTGCCCCTATTGTATGCAGGGCTATCCAAATAAACATTAATACATAAGCTGTTTTGCTGAAGGGCATATAGAGTGACACACACCAGATCATGGCGAGAATAAGCACGACAGGAATAATTTCAGCAATCCAAACGGAACGAGAGGTAGGGGCAACAGCCGAAAAGACAAAAAGCAAGGCGTAAATTAATGTTAACCACGTTAGATGACGAGGAACGGTCATGAGTATGTATCCTTATACTTTGAGGTTACCGAGGGAAAAACGTTAACTCTCTAAAAATATTAGTCATTTTTTACGTACAATTATCTACCTTGTTCTATTCTTATTGCTAGAGCCGTGTCATACCTCAGTTAACAGTTTGATGCCGCGTTGTTTATCGCTTAGATGTATCGATAAATAGGCTTGGGACTGCTTCGTGCTTTTGAGGGGAAATATTGATGCTACTCGACATCAGTAAATGGACTCTAGGTCAAAATCCTGTTATTTCTCCATCTACGTCTATCGACAAAGAGCAGGGAATGGATTTGAATGGTACGACGAAACTTGCAGTGGATGCGCTATGTTAGAAACTCAACACCTCACAAAAACGTTCCAAACAGAAATGGAAAATCCGCTTGTTTGGCCTATTTTTGAAGTATTGAAGCACCAATCATCCGGATGGAAAGTGCACACGTTAGCTTCCCATCTTGGCGAATTAGGATTTATGCCGAACTTGGATGATGCACCTGAGAAGGATTTGTTCAAACGTAACTTCCTCATGATGAATGCGCTGTATCAGCTCCAAGATACTTTGTACCCAGAAAAGTGGTTACAAGTAGAAGCGATGAACATTGTGCTTAGTCCAATGTTTCGTAGTGACATGCACTATATTGATACTGATGATCCACTCCGTGATTATTATATGGAATGGTCAAATTATGAGGCGAGCGAAGGTGAAGTTAGACGCCTACTGAATGAATTTTGGACTCGCTATCGTAAGTTTGTCGGTGGAGATGAAACCGAGCACAAGAATTTAAATCGACTACAAGCGTTGCGTTTGTTTGAATTGGATGAGTCAGCAACATGGAGTGATATTCGTAAAACATGGCGCAAGCTTGCTTTACGTTGGCATCCAGACAGAGAAAATGGCAACTCAGATAAATTTAGAATCTTATGTGAGGCGTGGCACGTGCTGCGTTGTGACCATTAAATGCGAGATATTTTCGCGCTAGTTTAAAGCTTAATTAAAAAAAGGAGAGCAATGTTATTGCTCTCCTTTTTTTAATTAAGCTTTAAACTGCGATTGGCGCATGCGATTGAGTGTCGCTAAAATATCCAAACGGCGTGGACGAGCTAAATCGCCATGCTTAGGCAGGTTTTCATGCCAATGACTATTGAGTAAGTGGTCAAACTCCTGAATGATATTTGATGACCAACTCGGTTGTTGTGCAAACAGAAACCATAACCAACCAATAGCGTGTACTTCGCTAGCCGATTCTAATTGTTCTAAAGCGCTAATATCGATAGTTTCTTTACCAAAGCGTAATGCTTCTTTCCCCTTTGGCGTGACGCGAAATTTTCCGTCGGCCAGAATTTTTTGTAAAGAGCCCCGGTTAAATTGGCGCGGTTTGAAACTTGCGAGTGGTGTTTCACACTCATTAGTGCGTTCACTCGGATATTGTTGCATTATCGCTTGTGCTTTTTCTGTCACATCAACGGGTTGGTAGTCGTGCATTTGAATGACTGTATCTGCAACGTCAAGATAATCGCCAGATCCGCCCATGACGATTAATGTTGAGATATTTAATTGATCGCGCAACTGGCCAATTCGGTCAACGAGCGGAGTGATGGGCTCGTCATTTTTGGCGACTAAAGCCTGCATTCGTTCATCACGGATCATGAAGTTAGTCGCTGATGTGTCTTCATCGATCAGCAACGTTGAAGCGCCACCTTCGATCGATTCTTGTAACCAAGCAGCTTGGGAAGTGGAGCCCGAAGCATCCTGAGTACTAAAGTCTTCAGTTGCTTTTCCCATTGGTAAGTGGTTGATGTAATTTGACAAGTTTAGGTTATGTACACAACGACCATCTTCTGCTCGGATCTTCATCGCGTTTTGGTCAGTTACGATGTATTCACGCCCATCGCCGGAAATATGATCGTAAATGGATCGTTCAACTGCGGTTAAAAGCGTTGATTTACCATGAAAGCCACCACCAACAATGAGGGTAATCCCTTTCTTGATACCTAAGCCGCGAACATTGCCCTTATTTGGTGCTGTTAACGTCACCGCCAATGATTCAGGAGCACTAAAAGCGATAGCATCTTGCATGGGTAAGTCACTATTACCAGCAAGACGAGGCAGAATGCTTCCGTCTGCAACAAAAGCCACTAAGCCCTGCTCAGATAACTGAGATCGTAAGCTCTGTTGGTCTTCAATGACTTCGCAATGATGTTTGAGCGCGTCAATATCAAGTTCTCGAGCGATGGTCGCACGACGAATGAATTTCGGTAGATGAAACGTTAATAGATTCAGGGCCTTTTTAGCTAAAATATTGCGGCCTTCAGCAGGAAGATCAACTCGAAAACGTAGTTCAATGCCTTCTTCGGTAAATAGTACGGAAGTTGAGTCGAGAACGGTTTGTCCCGTCAGTGCGATAGATACCGCTGTTTCATGACGAGCAAACTCAGCAAAACTACGAGCGATGAAATCTCGGGCTGCAATCTGATACGCAGGTGAGGAATCGAGTAACCACTGGAGCCCAGTTAAAGACCACGCGCGAAATGCTCGTAGTCGCGATGCCGGAGCATGTGAGTCGGCCTGTGTATGATCGATATACAGAGTGAAGTCTCCAAAATCATATTGGCCTTTAATCTGTTGGTAAGCGCGATAATTCTGCTTTTCGAGTTTCTTCAGGCGCGATGTTAATTGTTCCATCGTATTGCTGCTCGTCTTTGAATGTCTATAAAGGGGGTGGATTATAAAAACCGACTTAGTGAGAGTAAAGGTATATTGAACGTGAAGAAGAAAGTTACCTTGTATTCAAGGTTAACTATAGAACATGGTACAGTAGCCTCAAGATGTCAGTTGTAAAGACAACGAAAGGTTAAGCTCAATATCCACAGCAATGGCCAATTTCTTAAATCTCATTGGATGTTTATTCACTCAATGAAGAAAGCCTGAGTAAACTCAGGCTTTTAACACAGTTGCTCATTGCTTTTTGGGGTGTAATTTACAGTGTAATTTATGCCCATTCGTTATCTTTTTTGTAGATGCTCAGATCGACATCTTGTGCATAGTCAACGTTATCGAAGCCAAACCCGTTGAGGTGCATAAACTCTTGTTTGAAACCTGCATAGTCACCAATTTGGGCAAAATTCGCTTCATTCATTTGTGCTAGTAGGGTATTGACCGCTGTTTGAGTTTGCTCACTTAATTCATGATCATCCATACGAATCAACCGTTCACCATCGACAGGTACTGTGTCTAAGAACAGTTTTTCACTGAATAAACGTTGCATCTGTTGGATACCTGTTTCGTGCGTGCCTTCAGCTTTCATGACTTTATATAATGCAGTCATGTATGGGCTCAAACCAGGAATAACCATACTTGCTTTGGTGACGATAGCTTTACACACAGTGGCAAAGGCCCCACCGTCGTAATTTGCTAGTTTCAAATTAAGTGCATGACTGGTTTGGTGTAGGTCAATTTTCGCTTGGCCTAATGTTCCATCTAGATAGATTGGGTGCGTAATTTCTGGGCCCATGTATGAAAAAGCAATGGTTTTACAGCCTTGGGCAATGGAATCGACATTAATAAGTGCATCAATCCAGTTTTCCCAATCTTCACCACCCATGACTTTGATGGTGCTACTTAGCTCTTCATTTGTGGCTGGCTCGAGTTGCAAATTGCTCCAAGCGTCATTCTCGAGAACGACGGTTGAACCCGCGACAGCATCGCCAATTGGTTTGATGTATGAACGCCAAAACTTCTCATTATCTGGTTGGCGGCGTTTACTGCTCGCAATACTATAGATAATAAGGTCTACTTCTCCTTCGAAGTAGGTTTCAATGGCTTCAATAACTTGATCTTTCATGTCTTGAGAAAAAACATCACCTTGCAAGTTAACCGCAATACGTCCAGCTTTTTCTGCTTGTTGCTTAAAGTAAAAATTATTGTAAAAACCAGCACTTCCGCTTTGGGATTCCGTTGGATTTCTTTCTAATGAAACGCCAATTGTATCTGCTTCGGCGCCACCGAAGGTTAGCGCAATTCGAGCCGCAAGCCCGTAACCAGAAGATGCACCCAAGATCAGAACTCGTTTCGGTCCTTTAGTGATCGGTTTTGCCGTTTTCACGTATTCAATTTGTTGTAAGACTGCTTGCTCACAACCTAATGGGTGTGCGGTTTTTGCCACAACACTCTTAATAACGGGTTCTATGTGCATTATTGTCACCATCGTGTTGAGAAGAATGGACAAGAATACATGAGCAATAGCGGGGATTTATTGAGCTAGACCATTAAAAGTGTCGATTATTGACAAATTATTGCGGCGGTTAGTGTGGGTAAGCGAGTGTGTATAAAACGTTAAATTTAATCGGTGGTTATATACCCAAATGAGTTCAAACCCACAGAATTGAGCAGCTTGAGTTCATTTAGGTATATGCTTGTTAGAGATAGGGCAATAATGATTGTGCCATAAAGTTAGCGATCCACGGCTGAGCTTTTGGTCTTGGGTGTAATCCATCTTCAAATATCCAATCTTGGCGAGTAATGATACTCGCTAAGAAAAAGGGGATGACGGGCGTGTTTGTTGCGTTAGCGACATCGGAAAACACATTGGCGAAAGCTTGGGTATAGCGTTTGCCATAATTGGGTGGCATACGGATTTGCATTAGAATAGCTTTGCTATTGGATTGTTTTATCTGAGTGATAATTTGGTTGAGATTGGATTCCAAGACTTGTGTCGGAAAACCTCGCAAACCGTCGTTCGCACCGAGTTCTATTAATACGATATCAGGATGATGTTGTTGGAGTAGACCCGGTAAACGAGCCAGTCCGTTACCTGATGTATCGCCAGAGATCGCTGCGTTAACAATGGTAACATTTTTACCTTTTTCTTTAAGTTTGCTACTGAGTAAACTGGGCCAAGCTTGTTCAATTGGCATTCGGTAACCCGCGCTGAGACTATCACCAAGAATCATTAAAGTCTGGCTCATGGCGCTAGTGGAACACATCAAAAGAAACAGCAAGGAAAGAAGTTTAATCATGCAATCATCCATTATTTCTGCAAATTCTGTATCTAAAACAGTCTCCACCAAACAAGAACATTTAACAATCCTCAAAGATGTAAATATTTCTATAGAACCTGGACAAAGTGTTGCTATCGTTGGTACCTCGGGGGCTGGCAAGTCAACGTTGATGACATTACTCGCTGGCTTGGATACTCCCAGCTCAGGCGATATTACGATTCTTGGCCAATCGCTTTCTACCATGACTGATGAACAACGTGCAGCAATTCGGGCCGATTCGGTTGGCTTTGTATTCCAGAGTTTCCTGTTAATTCCTAGTCTGACCGCGATAGAAAATGTAACTTTACCTTGTTTACTCAAAGGAGAAAGAGAAAATGTGACTCGGGCAAAAGCGTTATTGGAATCCGTTGGGCTTGGTCATCGGATCGATCACACACCCGAGCAACTGTCTGGTGGCGAGCAACAGCGCGTTGCTTTAGCCCGGGCATTTATGATTCAACCCAAAATTTTGTTTGCTGATGAGCCTACGGGGAACCTCGACCAAGAAACCGCAAAAACGATTGTTGATCTTTTGTTTGATTTGAACCAACAACACGGCACCACGTTAGTACTTGTCACTCATGATCCTGCATTAGCCGAGCGATGCCAACGGCGCTTTTACATGCATAGCGGAGAGTTGGAGGAACAGTCATGAGCCGTCATTTAACCGGTTTGCAGATGAATGGACGTCTATTCCATTGGAGCGTCATGGAAATTCGTCAAGGAAAGCTTTGGCCTGTGGTTTTGGCGTTAACACTCATTATTGCTTGTGTTTTTGCGTTGACGGCTTTGGCTGCAAGAATGGAGCAGGTGATTGTAAAACAGGGAAAAGATGCGCTAACAGCGGATACGGTTTTTGTCTCTGCGAATCCGATTCCCCCACAGGTGTTGAAACAAAGTAATGCAGATCAGTTGGTCACCGCGCAGATGATTCGCTTTGGCACGATGGCATTTAGTGATGATAATAAAATGCAGTTAATTTCGGTCAAAGCGGTGGATGAACGTTATCCATTGCGCGGAGAATTGCGCCTAAAAACGGATAGTTTAGTGCAGCACCACGTACGTCCAGGAGAGCTTTGGCTTGATGAGAGAATTTTAGCTCAGCTTAATGTCAAAGTAGGGGACCACTTAGCCATTGGCGATGCTGATTTCACGATTAACGGGGTAATAGAGCAAGAGCCGGGTCTGAGTTTTAATCCGTTTCAGCAAATGCCCAGTGCGTTTATTAGCCGTGAAGATGTCGCTAAAACAGGTGCAGTGCAGACAGGAAGTCGGGTGCAATATCAGTTGTTTATCAATGGTAATGAACAATCGATTGAAAAACTTAAAAAGAGTGTTGTGCTAAGCCCTAGTGATAAATGGCGTGACAAAAACAGCGCGAGTCGTACATCGGATGTGTTTGACCGCACCGAACAATATCTTTCTTTAACCGTTGCTATTGTCATTATGATGGCCGCGACTACGTTAGTGTTGACCTGCCAGCATTATGTTTCGAGCCGCAGACAAACGATAGCAATGCTTAAAAGCTTGGGAGCGAGAAAAACGTGGATTATTCGTTGGTTGGCAATCCAATTGATGATCTTATTTATCTCTGCATCAGCGTTAGGCTTATTAGTAGGCGTTGGTCTGGAATATCTGTTGCGCTTGCCTTTAAAAGATATGTTGCCAACCCCATTGCCTGGTTACGGCCGGACACCCTGTTATACCGCATTAGTTACTTGTTTCTTGATTGCTGTTCCAGCATTAGGGATTCCATTTCATCAACTACTGAATATTAGTGCTTCCAGTGTTATGGGGCAGGGCTCTCTAGAAGTCAAACAACGCAAAATCTGGCTGTTACTACTGGTGCCGATAATACCGTTGCTAACGGTCTATTTTGATAATGTGTTGGTATGGATGATTTTCGTTGGTATTTGCGTTCTGTTTGTTGTTTTGGGCGGTGTGAGCTTATTGATAACACATCTTTTGAGCAAAGTTGCCATTCATCCAACATTAACATTGGCCTTGAGTCGAATTAACCGTTCTGGAAAGGCATCAAGCCTTCAATTTGGAGCGCTGGCCTTATCTTTAATGTTGTTAGCTGTCATGTGGTTGGTTCGCACTGATTTACTGAGCGATTGGAGTAAAACAATACCGCCGGATGCGCCGAACGCATTTGCTTTGAATATTGCACCGTATGAAAAACAATCTTATCTGGATGCGCTGGATAAAGCGGGTGTAGAGCGTTCCCCCGCCTATCCAATCACTCGGGGACGACTCACTGAAATTAACGGTATCGATGCTAAATCGCGAGCGGAAGGTCGTGAGGGGCATGATGCGCTGCGGCGTGAGATTAATTTTACATGGAGTTCAGTATTACCTGATTACAACGACGTTATTGCAGGTAAGTGGACCCCCCATGCTGGCGTTTCGGTTGAGCAAGACTTAGCGGAGGATTTGGGGATACAAATTGGTGACACGTTAACGTTTGTTATTAATAGCCAGACGTTATCCGCTCAAGTTAATACCATTCGTCACGTAGAGTGGCGACAGATGAAACCTAACTTTTATTTTATTTTCAGTCCGGATGTCATGGCGAATATGCCTGCTACTTGGTTAGTCAGTTTTCGATTAACTCAACATCATGAGTCGTTATTGGTTCAGTTATCTCGAGCGCACCCGACTGTGAGTGTCCTTGATATCAGGACGATGGGGGCCAAGATTGAGTCTCTGTTACGCCAGATTGTCTGGTCTATTACTGTGCTCGCTGCTTTGGGCGTGGTCGCTGGATTATTGCTTATCTTTACGTTGTTGCGGTTAAGTTTAAGTCAGCGTCAAAACGAGATTCGTTTATATAGGACATTGGGAGCAAGTCGTCGAAGAGTTGCCAATACCATTTGGTTGGAATATGGCATCATGGCTCTTGTCGGTGGTATTGTTGCAAGTGCGGGCGCTGAGCTAGTGGTGGGCCTGATGATGAAGTATGGATTTAACCTCACTCCAACGTTTCACGTCATGCTGTGGATAGCTCTTCCTGTGGTGACTTTTGCCATATTAGCTGTGGTGATCAGCAGTTTAATTCGTCGTTTGTTGGTTCCAATAAATAAAGCGTTTAGCTAAGGTTGCAGGGGAAAACTTGCTTAGTTATCCACAAAATCAGTGGATAAAGTTTTGGATAACTTTAGCTGTTGATAACTCATGATCTGCCGCTAGCCATTGTACCACCTCAGGAGGGCGTAAATTCGTTATGCACAAAAGGCGAAATCGAACGATCTGGAAGATCTCAGTCAAGCTTTTTTTTTGCAAATTTTGCCTTGAAAATTTAGTATTCGTGTATATGCCTATGTATAAATTTCGTGCTGAAACTTGTTGCTTGAATTTGCTCACGCTTTCAGTAACAGTAAGCACTACGGAGTGTGAATAAAACCGCGTAAAAGTTGTGATTTTTTTCACTGTGAGCAAGGATTACAATAGCGGGAGATAATGATGAGTAGAGAGATAATGTCTAACAAAAACCCGCAAGCCGTCAAACCTCTTATCGCTGTGATCGGTGGGGGAGTCGCTGGTGCTACCGCAGCAGTACACCTCGGAGAGCTTGGACAACAGGTATTACTGGTTGAAAAAGGACCAGGCTTAGTGAATGGCCCACCTATTTGTCATTTGCATGCTGGTGGCAACTTGTACCGGGAAATTTCTGAGCAGCAGTGTATTGAATTATTGCGTCAGTCTTTAGAAACCATTCGTCTGTATCCTCATACGCTAAACAAACGTCCTACTGTTATTGCTGTCCCGCATTCTGATCCTGGACAACCACAAGATATTGTTCCTCGCTTAGAGGTGATTCGTAGCGCTTATCAGCAACTGGTGGATGAGGATGCTCGGAATAAGTTGTTAGGGGAACCAGACCAGTATTTTTGTACCTATCAACGTGAAGAATTAGAAGCGATTGCAAATAAGACTCAGCCGATTAATCCACAGACACTGGAAGATTGGCTAATTCCTGTTGTGCAAAATGTGGATCTGGATGCAATAAAATACCCTCTAATCGCAGTGCAAGAGTATGGTTGGAGCGTTTTTCGTTTAGGTGCCAGTGCTGAATTAGCCCTAGCCAGAATGCCAAATTGCGATGTTCGGTTGAGTACAACAGTCATTGATATGCAATATGTCGACGGTAAATGGTTGATCAGCTTATTGAATCACAGTGGTGAAACTGTGGTGATCAGCGCTGACTATGTTATTAATGCGTGTGGTTACCAAACGGGGTCGATTGATGACATGGCCAAACATTATCGCCATCGTCTGGTGGAGTTTAAAGCCGCCTATGTGACTCATTGGCAAGATTGTTGCCAATCATGGCCTGAAGTGATTTTCCATGGTCCTCGAGGCACTCCTCAAGGCATGGCACAGTTAACACCGTATGCAGATGGTGTATTTCAGCTGCATGGCATGACGGAAGGCATCACGTTATTTAAAGATGGTTTGGTGTCCTCTGATTTACGCTCAGCTCAGCCTAAGCTACCAAGTTATCTAGCCGCTAAATTGAATCAGGGATGGTCGTTAGATGCGCAAATAGAACGGACAGGCAGAGCCATAGATCATATGAGTCAGTTTGTGCCGTCATTTGTCACTGCCGATATTGCAGGTAAGCCATTATTTGGTGCTCAGCAAATACCCGGTGAAGATGCAACATTGCGAGCGGCGGATGTGAGTTTTGAAGATGATCACTATGCCCGGATCGAGATCGTAAAAGGTTCATCCGCATTAGAAGCAATACAAAAGATAGTCGCCACTTGGCAATTGGCTGATGTTGATCAGCATTCGATTGAACTTAATCATCCGATTAGTTTGTCACTGACCGCGCAGCAGGTGGAGGAAAAAGCACTGCAAATGGCGGATGACCGTGGTTATCCACAGGCATTGGCTAAAGTGCTGGGGATGCCTTGATACCCCAACAAAATGATATATACCCAAATGACCTCAAGATGCAGGATTCAGAGCTTCATCAACGAGCCTAGGTCAAGCTCAATCACGGCAGGAGTGGTCATTCCCTTTTAACGTGATTGGGCGTAGAAATAGGTTTGTTGATGAGCTCCCAAAGGGCGAGTTGTATTCGCTCCTAGGCGGTGTTACTGATTTTCAACGTAGAATGACTATGTCTTCAAATCAGTGCCTTGCCTAAGAGCGAATTTGTTGATGAGCTCCCAAAGGGCGAGTTGTATTCGCTCCTAGGCGGTGTTACTGATTTTCAACGTAGAATGACTATGTCTTCAAATCAGTGCCTTGCCTAAGAGCGAATACATTCTCGCTGAAACAGCATCTTGAGGTTACTTGGGTATAGCTGTGAGTATGAGTTAAGTTTGAAAAGCGCCATGAAATAGTGGCGCTTTTTGTTGCTACTAACCTGAATCTTGTTCCCATAATTGTGTTAGACCTATGTGAAGCTGTGACCTTCTGCTCAAGGAGAAAGTAATGGAATAGCGAATCAAGGTCAGTATCCTGTAAAAGTAACGGTAGGCATGACGTTAACCGCGTGATTTTCAAGATTTTAGTCGCTACAATCGACCTAACGTCAAAGGAGGCTAGGAATGAAGGTATTAGTAACCGGCGGTATGGGCTATATTGGCAGCCATACTTGTATTCAAATGATCTCAGCAGGTATGACGCCTGTGATCATCGATAACCTATATAACAGCAAACCGACGGTGTTAGATCGTATCGAAGCTGTTTCGGGGCAGCGCCCAGTCTTCGTTAATGGTGATGTTCGTGATAAAGCATTACTCGTTGATGTGATGACGTCTCATAAGGTCGATGCGGTGATTCACTTCGCTGGGTTAAAAGCGGTCGGTGAATCGGTGCAAAAGCCGCTGGAGTATTACGACAATAACGTGAATGGCACATTGGTTTTGGTTGATGCGATGCGCGAAGCGGGCGTTAAATCTATTGTATTTAGCTCTTCAGCAACCGTATATGGTGATCCCGCAAGTGTGCCAATTCGCGAAGATTTTCCAACGAGTGCAACCAACCCTTATGGTCGAAGCAAGTTGATGGTTGAAGAATGTCTGACTGATTTTCAAAAAGCGAATCCAGACTGGAGCATTACGTTACTGCGCTATTTCAATCCTGTTGGCTCACATCCGTCAGGCCAATTAGGCGAAGATCCGCAAGGGATTCCAAATAACTTGATGCCTTTTGTATCTCAAGTTGCCGTAGGTCGTCGCGAATTCTTATCCGTGTTCGGCTCTGATTATCCGACTAAAGATGGTACGGGTGTCCGTGATTATATCCATGTTATGGATTTAGCTGATGGTCATATTGCAGCACTAAAAAATGTTGGTACCAAAGACGGACTGCATATTTATAACCTAGGTACTGGTATTGGATATAGCGTGTTGGATATGGTGAAAGCATTTGAAAAAGCATGTGGTACAACCATTCCTTATAAATTAGTTGACCGTCGCCCTGGTGATATTGCTGAATGCTGGGCAGATCCTGCGAAGGCCAAACAAGACCTTGGGTGGACTGCAACGCGCTCTCTTGATGAAATGACTCAAGATACATGGCGTTGGCAATCGGAAAATCCACAAGGTTATCCTGAGGTATAAATAGTTAAAAAGAGCCGCATTTTACATGCGGCTCTTTTATAAATAAAAATGATAATATATTTTAATTTTCAATAGATTGAAATGAACTATTATAAGG
>NZ_WEKT01000047.1:0-43979 GCF_009874545.1 Vibrio eleionomae
CACCAGTAAAAATCATAACGTTTTATGCAAGAATTTATTTCTTAGTATAACTTTCAATTTAGAACCATTAACCGAGATCACGTTCCCTGCAACCTCGGTTAACATCTTAATCATTGAGTGCTAATGTTTTATCGACTAAATACCAGCGCCTTCAAAGAAGCTTGCTCATCAATATCTTTATATTCCGGTGGGTTTTCAAGACGGTATTGAAATAAAAGCTCGGGGGCTTGCTCTTTCATTCCATCAATGAGGAAATCGCAAGTGACTGCCGGAGAGTTAACACAAGCCAACACAACCCCATTCTCACTCAGTAACTTTGGTAAACGACGTAGAATTTTTTGGTAGTCTTTCGTCAGGGCAAAACTGCCTTTTTGGAACGAGGGTGGATCAATGATAATTAAATCATAAGGTCCCGATTTAGTAATCTTACCCCATGATTTAAAAATATCATGTCCCCAAAACTTCACCTGCGCCAAATTATGCTCATTGAGTTGATGGTTATCACGACCTTTTGCTAAGGATGATTTTGCCATGTCGATATTAATGACTTGGTCTGCGCCACCAGCAATTGCTGCCACAGAAAATCCACACGTATATGAAAAGAGGTTTAATACATTGGCGTCTTGCGCATGCGCTTTTACCCAGTCACGGCCTAATCGCATATCCAAAAACAGGCCCATATTTTGATTACGCCCTAAGTCGAGTTGATATTTTAATCCCGACTCAATCACTACTGGACGCGAATCAAGCTCACCCACCACGACTTGAGATGGCGCTCCATTGGCATAGCGATGTTGTAATAAAATTGCGGTCCCATTACGTTGTAACCAAATATCACTTTGAGCAAACTGTTCAAGCCCTGCGATGAGTTGTGCGGAAAAATCCTCATCTACGGCTTTAAACAAGCTAACGACTAACTGACCTTGCAACCAATCACAGGTTAGTTGTTCTAAACCAGGCCAACAACGACCACGCCCGTGGAATAAACGACGAACTTCGTCAGGAACCTCTCCCAGTTGCTGCGTAATATGAGCAAAAAAAGTCGGTAAGGCGCTAGTCTGCATGCCTTCGTCGGTATGAGGCAGATCGTGCATAGGTGTTCCTTTATTAAATAAATACGTTTAGGCGTTTTTGATTTGAGGCCAGGGTAAATCCCATGGTGTTAGCCACTGATTAAGCCCCTCATTGACCACACTTTGATGCCACAATTGACCACATTGAGCAAACTCTCTTGGATCACAAATGAAAGAAAACGGCTGGTTTTGATACACAAAACGGATGGCAAAAGCATGAAGGTAACCGCGTTCAGCATCACTCGCAGGGTTATAAATGGGGTCGCCCACAATGGCAGATCCGACTGATTTCAGTGCAACGCGAATTTGATGTGTCTTACCGGTATGAGGTTTACATAAAAACAAGCGCTGACCATTATCAGCGGCCAAAGAAAAAAACTGTGTAATCGCGGGGTTATTGTGAGAGGCACTTAACTTCCAACTTGAGCGACGTGAACGCTCCATATCACCTTTCACTAATCCCTGTTTCTTCTTCGGCTTTTTACTACCAATCGCTAGATAGAACTTTTGAATTTCACGATTAGCAAACTGCTGTGCTAACTCACTTGCCGCAGTTGAAGAGCGAGCCAACAAAAGAATACCAGAGGTCATTTTATCGAGACGATGTACCAAATAGAGCTTTTTATCGCCGGTGTACTTCGCCACTTCTTGCATGAGCATAACGTCACCGTCGTCTTTATGAACTGAGACGCCTGGATGTTTATTGATAACGATAAAATCGCTATGGGTATAAATAATATCGAACATAGAACCTCTTAATAACAGCGCGCCAATTATACCCAAATGATCGCAATATGCGAGACAGCACATGCTAATGTTCGTTTGACTGCATGATGCATCACAGCCAAGATCAAAAAAAGCTGCCTTGTCAGACAGCTTTTGGATTTGTGTCGCTCTACTTACCGTTAAGCGAAAAATACCAACAACATCAAAATTGGACAAACAACACGAACGTATGTTGGCCAAATTTTCCAGAACAAACTTTTTTCGATTTCTGGGTAGCCTTGTTTTAGCTCAGTTAAAATCTGGTTGCGGTTCCAAATCCACCCCACTATTAACGTAATTAATAATGCGATAATTGGCTGTGAATAGACCGTTGTGAAATTAACCACGAAACCAAATAGCAGGTTAAAGTTAGTCACAATCGCTGCTGATGCAATAATCACGACCCCACCAATAAGTAACACTGCTTTATTCCGACTGATCTTTAACTCTTCAGTCGCACAAGAAACTGGCACCTCAAGCATCGAAATTGACGATGTTAATGCTGCGATAATCATCAGTAAGAAGAAAACTGCACCAACAACAGCCCCCATCTCTCCCATCGTATCGAACAGCGCAGGCAGTACAGTAAACACGAGCGTGTCTGAGTTTAACAGTGTACCGCTATCTGAGAAAATTTGTACACCATGATGTTTTGCGACAAACATTGCAGGGAGAACCACCAAGCCTGCGATAAAAGCAACACCTGTATCGATCAATGCCACTTGAGCAGCCGTTTTAGGAATGTTGGTGTCTTTTTGTAAGTAAGAGCCATACGTAGTCATGACACAGACACCCAGTGACAACGAGAAGAAGGCCTGCCCCATTGCACTGACCACCAACTCAGGCGTCAAATGCGAGAAATCTGGAACTAAATACATTTTTAACCCTTCAAGCGAACCGTCTTGAGTGAAAATGTACACAGTCAGTAAACCAAATAATACAAACAGCAGTGGCATTAAACGCGTGGACCATTTCTCAATACCATCAGCGACACCACTGCGAACCACATGCATGGTCAGCAGCATGAAAATAACCATTAATACTAAGTTACGTTCAGTACCAAATGTCGTTAGCCAATGGCTTTTATCCGCCAAGCCCACCAAGTTCAATGAACTATCTGCGAATGATCCCATCAACCAGCCAGCAACGATTGAGTAAAAGCTTAGGATCAATGACACGACGATCAGTCCACCAATTCCGAGAACAATCGCAAAGGCTTTACCTTTAGGCCATGCACTTCTAAATGAACGAATCGCGTTCGATTGACCATAGCGACCAATAGTCAGCTCAGCGACCAACATCGGAAACGCTAACAAAAAGACCATGATAAGATAAACAAATAAAAACACTGCACCGCCGTTACTGGCTGCCTGAGTAGGGAATCCCCATACATTTCCCAGACCAACAGCCGATCCTGCAGCTGCCATTATAAAACCAAATCTTGAAGAAAATTGGCTTCTCGAACTACTTGCCATAAGTGTTACCAAATAGGTTGTGTTTGTAAGTAAAAGTGGATGAGAGTGCTGAAATTTTAAGTGTATACTATTTTTTACACCTTAATTAAAAAGGAGTCGCACTCCGTAGGTGGTAAGTAGAACAGTTAGTCGATAGAATTGGAAGCCCACTCTTTATATTTTTCTGTTTATATCCACAAAAGACCGTTTAATCGCTGGATTTTTACACATTACCGATATCAAACATTGCACTTAGCCTTTTTAGCAAACACATTATTTGGTGCAAAAATATAGTCAACCTACTCCATACTCACCCAGTATCAGTAGCTATTTCAACTCAGTATCACAACCTAAATACTGAAACTGGCGTAAGTTGATATACTCACGGTAGTCTTCCTCTACTATAGTATTGGATTTACTATCCTAGTTTGGACTCACATGAACATCGGAATGCATGGATAAGATTTATCACATACTGACTTTGGTCGGAATCGCCATCTATTGGCTACTCGTTGCCGGTGTAACATTACGCGTCGTTCTTAAACGCAAAGCGGTTAGTGTTTCATTATCATGGCTAATGATTATCTATATTTTGCCGATTGTAGGGGTGTTTTGTTACTTCCTATTTGGCGAACTGAATCTTGGACGTAAAAGAGGCGAACGAGCCAAAGTCATGTTTGCACCTTTCGAAGAGTGGTTTCGTTCGCTCTCAGATTGCCAAGCTCACTTGCCCCAAGGCATGGGCGCCCATATAAAAAAAATCGATGAGCTTTGTACTCACCGCATGGGGATTCCGGCACTAAGTGGGAATCATCTGACGTTACATAATTCCCCCAATGACATCCTCTACTCGATCATTCATGACATTGAATCTTCGACGAGTACTATCCATATGGTTTTTTATATCTGGCACCCGGGAGGATTGACCGATGCCGTAGCATCTGCATTAATTCGAGCAGCCAAGCGGGGCGTTGAAGTTAAATTACTACTTGATTCAGCAGGCAGTGCTCGCTTCTTTCGCAGTCATTGGGTAGACATGATGCGCGATGCAGGAATTCGCCTCATTGAACAGATGCAGGTCAGCCCTTGGCGCATTTTCTTAAACCGTTTGGATCTACGTCAGCACAGAAAAATCATTGTTATCGATGACAAAATTGCGTATACAGGGTCTATGAACATGGTTGACCCAGCTTACTTCAAGCAAGATTCTGGAGTTGGGCAATGGATAGATGTCATAGTCAGAATGACAGGCCCTGCTGTAAATGTGCTTGCCGCGATTCATGCTTGGGATTGGGAGTTTGAAACAGGTGAACGTCGCTTACCCAAAACACCAGAATGTTTAATTGGCCCGAGCGATCCCCACCACCCAATTCAAGTGGTGCCATCGGGTCCAGGTATGCCGGAAAATTTGATCTCCCAAGTGCTTACTTTGGCGATGCATCAGGCAAAAACATCAGTGTGCATTACCACACCTTATTTTGTCCCGAGTGCAGATTTATTAGCGACACTAAAAATGACCGCCCAACGAGGCGTCTCTGTCGATATTATTCTGCCTGAAAAAAATGATTCGTTTATGGTCAAATGGGCATCTCGCTCATTTTACGGTGAGCTGCTTGATGCGGGAGCGACCATTCATGAGTTCAACGGTGGATTACTGCATACAAAATCAGTCGTTATTGATCAAAAGTTTTGTTTAATTGGGACCGTCAATATTGATATGCGTAGCCTGTGGCTCAATTTTGAACTGACGTTAGCGGTTGACGATAAAAGTTTTACCCAAGAACTCTATCGTCAACAACAAGAATACATTAAACAATCGCATCAAATCGAGTATTCCAAGTGGCGTACTCGCTCTTTGGGCCACCGTTTTTTGGAGCGCCTCTTCTATCTATTTAGCCCATTATTGTAATTGGACTTGCATGTCTGGCGACACCATGTTTTAAATGTTCATTATTTTCACTTATTTATCAGACAAGGACCGCAAATGTCAGAAGGCAAAAAGACTCAGTTCGTCACCGCAGGCCGCAATAAAAAATGGACTAACGGTGTAGTCAACCCGCCTGTACAGCGTGCGTCTACCGTTGTGTTCAACACAGTAGCAGAGAAAAAACACGCCACCGTAAACCGCACAAATAAGACCCTATTTTATGGACGTCGTGGCACAACGACTCACTTTGCTTTGCAAGAAGCAATGACAGAGCTTGAAGGCGGCGCGGGTTGCGCACTTTTCCCATGTGGTGCAGCCGCGATCACTAACACAATTCTTTCTTTTGTTAGTGCTGGTGACCACATTCTAATGGTCGACACTTGCTACGAACCAACCCGTGATTTCTGTGAAATCATGCTGAAAAAATTAGGTGTAGAGACCACTTACTATGACCCATTGGTAGGTGAAGGCATTCGCGACCTCATCCAGCCAAACACAAAAGTATTATTTACTGAATCTCCTGGCTCTATCACGATGGAAGTGCAAGATGTTCCCGCACTAGCCGCTATTGCACACGAACACGATATTATTGTCATGCTCGATAACACATGGGCTGCCGGTGTGAACTTTGACCCATTCGCCCACGGTGTCGATATCTCTATCCAAGCAGCGACCAAATACATTGTTGGTCACTCAGATGTCATGCTTGGTACGGCTGTTGCGAGTGAAAAATACTGGGATCAGCTGCGTGAACAAAGCTACTTAATGGGTCAATGTGTATCTCCTGATGATGCTTACCTTGCTCTACGTGGCATCCGCACGTTAGGTGTTCGCTTACAGCAACACGGTAAAAGCAGTTTAGAATTAGCACAATGGTTAGCTGAACGTCCTGAAGTGGACCATGTGCGTCATCCAGGTCTTGAAAGTTGCCCGGGGCATGAGTTCTTTAAACGCGATTTTACAGGTGGCAATGGCCTGTTCTCGATCGTTTTAAAACAAAGCGATCCAAAAGCGACGACAGCACTGTTAGATACCGTTGAACATTTCAGTATGGGCTATTCTTGGGGTGGTTTCGAAAGTCTGATTCTTGCCAATGAACCAAGTAGTTTTAACGCGCTGCGTACACTATCTAATCCAAACTTTGAAGGTACGTTACTACGTATTCACGTTGGTTTAGAAGACCTTGATGATTTGAAAGCGGATCTAGAAAAAGGCTTCGCGGCATACAATGCTGCGCTCGCATAAAGACCAGTAATATCACTTCATCTATATACCCAAATGACCTCAAGATGCAGGATTCAGAGCTTCATCAACGAGCCTAGGTCAAGCTCAATCACGGCAGGAATGGTCATTCCCTTTTAACGTGATTGGGCGTAGAAATAGGTTTGTTGATGAGCTCCCAAAGGGCGAGTTGTATTCGCTCCTAGGCGGTGTTACTGATTTTCAACGTAGAATGACTATGTCTTCAAATCAGTGCCTTGCCTAAGAGCGAATGACAGCCCACTAAATGGTCATTGACCATGCCAGTTGCTTGCATGAGAGAATAACAGATGGTTTCGCCCACAAACTTAAAGCCGCGTTTTTTTAAAAACTTGCTCATCTGTTTCGAAACATCAGTAGAGGCCGGTACTTGTTCCATTGTGGTCCACTGATTGACAACGGGTTCACCATCAACGAATTGCCATAAGGCATTAGCCAGTGAACCAAATTCCTGTTGTAAAGATAAAGCCGCTTTTGCATTCGTAAATACGGAAGCAATTTTAAGGCGATGCTTTATCACATCATAGTGAGCGATAATCGAATCGATATCTGCCTCACCCATAGCCGCTAATACAGTTAAATCATAATCTTTGAACGCTTGTCGATAACCTTCGCGTTTTTTTAACACCGTAATCCAGCTTAACCCAGCTTGAGCACCTTCTAAGGTAATAAATTCAAACAAGGTTTGGTCTTCAAATACTGGTTTACCCCATTCTTGGTCGTGATATTCGCGTTCTAGCGGATGTTTCATCGCCCACGCGCATATCGAGGACGAGGCTGATTCTTGTGACATGAAAACCTCACTTTTGACTACAGTTTATTAAACTCGCGATTCACTTTATAAGCATCAGAGGTGAGATAAGCTTCGAGTTCTTGTACTTTTTTTTCCACATCAATGAGATCAGCGTCAATCGCTGTCAGTAATTGCTTAGCGGTTTTCCCTTGCTCCCAAGGTTTACTCTTAATGGTGTGCTCTTGAGCATAAATCGGTTCACCATAAGGCTGTTTTTCTAACATCAGTGACAAAGCAATATAGAGCAGAATAATTAAGAAACCACCGCCGAGTAACGTTGCAGATACGACGAGAATACGTACTAACCATATTTCTAAACCAAAGAAATTGGCGACACCAGCACAAACCCCAGCAATTTTTCCATGGCGAGGGTCTTTATACAGTGAAGATCTACTCATAACGAGATCTCCAGTTTGGTGTTTCTACATCTAAAATTCGCTCTAGTGTTTCGACCCGCGTTTGCAGTTGACGAGCTTTATCTGTTAGTTGATGAAGCTGTTCATAATCTTCATGGCTCAACGCATCATTAAAATTACGTTTACTGCGGTAATGCAGAAATAGCCATAATGGTGCCACAATTAACAGGAACACCATCAAAGGACCTACCATAAATACCGACACCATATCTATCCCCTATTCCTCTGGTTGCGCTGGTTTGTTATTCAGTTGTTGTTTGAGTTTCGCCAGTTCATTATCAATCTCATCTTGAGCTTGCAGCTCTGCAAATTCTTGATCTAACGTTTTTTTGCCTGTTGAATGATAAAGGTCAGCTTCCGCTTCAAGTTCGTCTATCCGTCGTGAATATTGATCAAATTTAGCCATAGTGGCTTGCGCCTTTTCGGCCGTTAGATGCTTCTGTACATCGCGACGACTATGAGCCGTTTGATTACGAACGATGAGCGCCTGTTGCTTCGCCCGAGTCTCAGTGATTTTACTCTCTAATTTACTAATTTCACTGGTCAATTTATCAATATTATCCTCGACGAGCGTATATTCGTTTTTTAATCCTTTTAATACTTCCTCCAGTTTCTGCTTCTCAATAAGTGCACCACGTGCAAGATCTTCACGCTGCTTCGACAATGCTAAGCATGCTTTTTCTTGCCATTGTTCAATCTGAGTGGCCACATTATCAACTTTACGTTGCAACTCTTTTTTATCAGCGATTGATCGTGCTGAATGTGTCCGCACTTCAACCAGCGTGTCTTCCATTTCTTGAATAATCAAACGAATCATTTTTTCAGGATCTTCTGCTTTATCCAGCAATGCACTGATATTGGAATTCACTATGTCGGCGAAACGAGAAAAAATACCCATGATACGGCCCTCTGACAGGTTTATGAAACAATCGAACAAAGAACAATCAAGTTATGTGCCAATAATAAAACCATCATAAAATCAATATATTAAAAACTACCACTTGTATTTCCCTCTACAAGTAGTAACTTAATTGACCATTAAATGGTCAAATTAACCATATAATTGGTTAAATTTACCATATTCGATAATTTCCCTTTTGATCCTAGATAAGGAGTTCACGATGCAGCAAACTCTGGTCGGTGAATCACCATTATTTCACGAGGTATTAGATAAAGTTTCTCAACTGGCTCCAGTAGAACGCCCAGTACTCATTATCGGCGAACGCGGCACAGGTAAGGAATTAATTGCCCAGCGACTACATTACTTGTCTAAACGTTGGCAATCTCCACTGCTCACCTTAAATTGTGCCACGTTAAGCGAAGGACTGATTGATTCAGAACTATTTGGTCACGAACCTGGTGCCTTTACCGGCGCCAAAGGACGTCACCTTGGTCGATTTGAACGTGCAGAAGGGGGATCATTATTTTTGGATGAACTCGCCACAACGCCAACCATAGTCCAAGAGAAATTACTGCGAGTGATCGAATATGGCGCCTACGAACGTGTTGGCGGTCATACGCCTTTAACCTGCGATGTACGACTCATTTGCGCCACTCACGCAGATTTACCCCAGTTAACTCGTCAGGGCCGTTTTCGGGCTGATTTACTCGATAGGTTAGCGTTTGACGTTATCAACCTTCCTCCACTCAGGACGCGACAACAAGACATTCCACTGTTGGCGGAGCATTTTGCGATCAAAATGTGCCGTGAATTGGGGCGATCATATTTCTCAGGATTTAGCCACAATGTAATGGCAGAACTCCTACACTATCCATGGCCCGGTAATATCAGAGAACTAAAAAATGTGGTAGAGCGCGCCGTTTATCAACACACGGATTTCGATACTCCGGTTAACCAAGTGGTCTTCGACCCATTTAAAACCTCTTGGCTCGTCCCTTCTTCTTCACATAGCCCTGAACGTACCGTTTGCTCTCAGTCAATCACACCCACGGTGAATAATATGGAGCCGCCATTAACGGAACCCGAAGACGATAAGCCGCCAACGCCAACTCTCTTTTTATCTGACCAGACAAGCGATGAAGATTTGCCCGTTTTACCGGTAGATTACAAACAGTGGCAAAGGAACGCAGATATCCGTATTGTTAATCAAGCTCTCAAAATGGCTAAGTTTAATCAAAGGCATGCCGCTGATTTGCTAGGTCTGAGCTATCATCAGTTTCGAGGGATGTTAAGAAAATACCAAATCAAAACAGATTAATGGCGATTTTCAGGCAGTGGATCAGCTTTCAACTAATTCACTTGGTTTCATGGAATAAAAGATGGTAAATTAGCGAGATTTTGGGGCAATATTGTAAAGTAACGCCTCGTTTCTCATACGTATTTTCGATATGAAAGCATTAATAAAACTGACGTTAAGTATCTGCATCATTGCGTTATTAGCAGGATGCGATACCAAAAATAGCCACAGCGGCATCCGTAAGAGCGGCTTTATCTATTGTGGACAAAGCAATTTGACCACGTTCAATCCGCAACTGGTCGATAGTGGTGTTACTGTTGATGCTCTCAGCCCACAAATTTATAACTCGTTATTGACGTTAGATCCTGAAACGCTGCAACCTAAACCAAGTCTGGCAACAAGTTGGTCAGTCAATAAAGACGGCACGGAATACATCTTTCACCTTCGTCACAATGTCGCCTTTCAAACGACAGATTGGTTTACGCCAACACGGCCAATGGATGCTCAAGACGTATTATTCAGCTTTCGTCGTATTATTGATGCCATCAACCCTTACCATTATGTCAATGACGGAATCTACCCTTGGTTCACAGGTTTAGATTTTCAAAATTTGTTAGTTGATGTCCAAGAACTCGACAAATATACCGTTAAATTCACCTTAAGCCGTCCAGACAACAGCTTTATTGCCAATATTGCCACACCGCATGCCGTTATTCTCTCGGCGGAATATGCGCAACAATTGCTGCTGAAAGACGAGAAACAACAAATCGATAGCCACCCAGTTGGCACTGGCCCTTTTTACCTCGATGATTATCAACCGCACGATTATGTTCGCTTAAAACGCAATCCAAACTATTGGAATGGCGTCGCTAAAATGAAGCAGGTTGTATTTGATATTTCTCAACGCGGTACGGGAACACTAGCCAAACTGTTACGTAACGAATGTGACGTGCTAAACGCACCGATTGCTAGCCAAATTCCGACCATTAAGAAACAAACGGATGTGACTCTCACGTCTAAACCAGCGATGAATGTGGCGTTTATTGCGGTCAATACCTCTCACCCTGCGTTAAATGATGTGCGAGTGCGTAAAGCCATTAGTTACGCCATCAATCGACAAAATATCCTCGATTCCGTGTTTTATGGCACAGGCAGTATTGCTTATAACATCTTGCCGCCTAACTCTTGGGCATACCAAAAAGACAGTTCACAAATTCGCTATGATAGGAATTACGCGTTGGGATTATTACGCGCCGCAGGTTATGAAACAGGCTTAGAATTAACAATGTCTGTACCTTTAGAGCCACGTCGGTATAATCCCAGCCCACGCAAAGCGGCTGAGTTAATCCAATCAAATTTAGCCGATATTGGCATAAAGCTAACGTTGATACCGGAGGATCGCCTCAACAGAACCGAAATCGCCGACAAAGAGAATATTGATCTGTTCTTAACAGGCTGGGAGGGCACCACCAGTGATCCTGACAGTTTTTTAAGACCTCTGCTTTCTTGTGATGCAAAACGCGCAGGGCTCAATTACTCTATGTGGTGTAATAGCGACTTCGATTTCTTGTTAGATTTGGCGTTAGAAGTCAATCGTCCCCGCTATCGTCTCAACCTGTATAAACAGGCACAAAACATATTAAATCAAGAGTTTCCCGTGATTCCTTTGGCCCATGGCATGCAATTTAATGCCTACAATAAATCCTTAACTGGACTGCATATGACTCCGTTTAGCGTCGAACCCTTCAACACTGTTGAGAGGATAAGTAACTAATGTTTATTTATGCCGTTCGACGCTTCAACCTGTTCATTATTACCCTGCTAATCCTAACGTTGGTTGGGTACAATTTATTGCGCCTTGACCCCATTTCGCCTTGGGCACAGCAAAGCTTCTGGTCTGGATGGGCGATGTATGTCACTGAATTAACCCATCTCAATTTTGGTGTAGCGAAAAACGGTGAGCCGATCGTCTCTCAACTGGCAATGGTTTTCCCAGCTACGCTAGAACTGTGTGTTATCGCCTTTTTATTTTCGCTTTTTATTGGCATTCCGCTCGGAACAATTGCTGGGATGAAACAAGGGAAATGGGTCGACACTGTCATCAAATTTATCTCAATGTCGGGCTATTCTGCACCTATTTTCTGGGTCGCGCTGATGATGATCATGGTGTTTTCTTTACAGTATCAATTCTTCCCTGTCTCTGGTCGTTATGATCTTTTGTACGACGTGAAACGAGTGACCGGTTTTTCGCTGATTGATGCGTTTCTAGCCAGCGGAGAATTTCGTAATTATGCGTTGCAAAGTGTTATCGAACATATGATTTTGCCGTGTTTAGTGCTCGCAATTTCACCGACAACCCAGGTGATAACGCTAATGCGTACTTCAGTATCTGAAGTGATGTCGCAAAACTATATTCGTGCCGCTCGAATTAAAGGTTTATCGAATTTTGAGATAGTGACTCAACACGTGTTACGCAACGCGATTCCACCTATTGTCCCTAAATTTGGCGTGCAGCTTTCGAGTATGCTCACACTGGCTATCGTAACCGAATCTATCTTCGATTGGCCCGGCATTGGCCGCTGGCTATTAGATGCTTTGTCAAGCCAAGATTACGTTTCTATCCAAGCTGGCGTTATTGTCATCGGGGCATTAGTTCTCACAGCCATTATTCTGTCGGATTTGATTGGTGCTATAGTAAATCCGTTAGTAAGGAAGGAATGGTATGCTAACAAATAACGTCTACCAAGAAGAGCATATCCCAACGCAATTTCAGCGTTTCTGGCGTAGCTATCGTAACGATAAACTCAGCATGTTCGGCCTGTGGGCTTTTTTACTCTTGGTGTTAATTACTATTGCCTCTTTTTGGATTACACCTCACGACCCTCATGCACAAAGCAGTAACTTATTGCTACCACCATCATGGGAACCCACTGGAACAGTGGATTATTTCTTTGGTACCGACGATTTAGGGCGTGATATCTTATCACGTTTGATTGATGGCACTCGCCTCACGTTTGGCGCGTCGCTGCTGATGACCATATTGTCGGCTGTAATTGGCTGTAGCATTGGATTCTTAGCAGGTATGACACGCGGTTTAATTTCTAGTACGTTAAACCACTTATTTGATACCGTTATGTCTATCCCTTCGTTATTGCTAGCGATTATTTTTGTTGCTTTCCTTGGCTTTGGTGAATTTAACGTCTTGCTCGCTATTGGGTTGGCGTTGATTCCCCGTTTTATCCGTTCGGTTTACATCGCGGTGCATAACGAAATCGAAAAAGATTACATCATGGCTGCGCGGCTTGATGGGGCAACCGATTTTTATCTTTTCTGGCACTCCATCTTACCGAATATTTTGGCCTTGATTGTCGCTGAATTTACCATGGCAGTGACTGTGGCTATTTTGGATATTACGGCACTGGGTTTTCTCGGGTTAGGCGCACAAGCACCAAGCACTGAATGGGGGGCAATTCTAGGAGATTCCGTGGAACTGATCTATTTAGCGCCATGGACAGTGACATTACCCGGCATCGCTATTATGGTCACTGTTATTATCATCAACTTGGTTGGTGATGGCGTTCGTCAATCTATTAATGCAGGAGTCGAATAATGCCAATCCTTGATATTCGTCACCTTACGATTGAAATAGACACTCCCCAAGGCATCGTTAAAGCGGTCGACCGAATGAGTTTGACCATGACGGAAGGAGAAATCCGCGGTCTCGTGGGTGAATCCGGTTCAGGGAAAAGCTTGGTTGCAAAAGCCATTGTTGGAGTGACGAAAGAAAACTGGCGTGTGACGGCCGATCGGATGCGATTAGGTAATATTGATTTACTCCAATTAACGGCCAAAGAACGTCGCCGAGTCATCGCGCGCGATATCGCGATGATTTTCCAAGAACCATCAACCTGTTTAGACCCTTCCGATGAAGTCGGTAAGCAGTTGATCGAGTCTATCCCCTACCGCACTTTTGCAGGTCGGTGGTGGAAGCGTTTTGGCTGGCGTAAAAAACAGGCCATCGCTTTATTACACAAAGTGGGGATTAAAGACCACAAACGAGTGATGGAAAGTTATTCCTATGAGTTGACCGATGGTGAATGTCAAAAGGTCATGATCGCGATGGCGATTGCAGCCAAACCCAAACTTTTGATTGCAGATGAGCCGACTAATGACCTTGATCCTATTACTCAATCGCAAATTTTGCGCCTTTTGAGCCGGATGAATCAGGTCAATAACACCTCAATTATGTTGATTGGGCACGATTTAAATACCATTACGCAGTGGGCGACTCGCATTACCGTTATGTATTGTGGTCAATCGGTCGAATCTGCAGAGACTGCGCATTTATTAGAATACCCTAAGCATCCCTATACCGTTGCTTTACTAAAAGCGATGCCTGATTTCAGCGATTGGATTCCACCAAAGCAAAAATTGCAGTCGCTTCCTGGTTCTATTCCTCCTCTCCAACACTTACCGATTGGTTGTCGATTAGGTCCTCGCTGCCCTTACGCTCAACGACAGTGTGTTGAAGTTCCGCAAACTCAATGGGTGAAAAATCATAAGTTTTCTTGCCACTTTCCACTGAATATGGAGTAACTAACGTGAATATTTCTTTACTCGAAGTGGATAATCTATCGAAAGAGTTTGTTGTTCGCCAAGGGCTATTTCGTAAACGTGTTTATGAAGCTGTGAAACCAGTGAGTTTTCGCTTAGAAGCAGGTCAAACCGTCGGTTTTATCGGCCAAAACGGCTCAGGCAAATCGACGCTTGCACGTATGCTCGCAGGAATGATCGAACCCTCTAACGGAAATATTCGTGTGAATGGTGAGTTACTCGAACATAAAGATTACTCGACTCGCTGTAAGCTGATTCGTATGATTTTCCAAGATCCGAATACTTCGCTTAATCCGCGTCTGCAAATTGGGCATATCTTGGAAGGCCCACTAAAACGAAATACCAATATGTCTCCCGAAGATCGCATAAAGCGGGTTAGAGAAACATTAATACGTGTCGGTTTATTGCCGGAACATGCGTATTTCTATCCGCAAATGCTTGCAACAGGGCAAAAGCAGCGCGTCTGTTTAGCCCGAGCACTGATTCTTCAACCATCAATCATTGTTGCCGATGAAGCCCTAAATGGCTTAGACATGGCAATGCGATCGCAGATCATTAATCTGTTCTTAGAATTACAAGAAGAGATGGGTGTTTCATTTGTCTATGTTTCACAGCATATTGGCGTGGTAAAGCACATTACAGATAAAGTCATGGTCATGCATGAAGGTGAAGTGGTTGAATTTGGTGAAACTCAAGAGGTGTTATCTAACCCACAGCACCCTATCACCGAACGTATGATTGAAAGCCATTTTTATAAAGCACCAAGCTTCAAAAATAAATAATCACCATGCGACATAGGGCATCACACTCGGTGCCCTACTCTCGTATATCTGCGTTCCATTCTTTCCGTGATTGCTTCGACTTAGGCTCATTGACGAAACTCTGAATCCTGCATCTTGAGGTCATGTGGGTCTGTTTAGCAGTAAGGCCAGTTAAAAGATTCGTACTGATTATGCAATTTCCACAATATACAACTACACTTTACTGCAAAAACGCCATGTAGGATTGTCAGTGCGAAAACTTGTGTATTTTCTGCTAGTTATTACCCATTCATTCTTTAGTCTGTCTGCCTTCAGCCAACAGTTGACAGCGGTAGTCGGTTTGCAAAATGGCTGGCCACCGTACGTTATTGATGCTGAGCGACCAACAGGATTATCGGTGCAAATCGTGTCACGCGCTTTTGCTCTATCCGGATACTATCTAGACTTACGCATCACGCCATGGTCGCGAGCTTTAAAAGAGGTGCAGCGAGGAGCCGATGCCGTATTGATTGCCGCTTGGTATTCAGAAGAGCGCGAGCAATCCATGATTTTTTCCGATCCTTACCTGTTTAACGAAATTAGTTTTATTACTTTGAGGAAAAACCCCGTTGATTGGGGGACTTACCAAGATTTAGTTGGTAAAAGTGTCGGTATTATTCGCAATTATGCCTATGACGCTGATTTTATGTCGACCGATAAAGTTAAGAAAATCCCAGCCGCCGATTTAGTCACAAATATTCGCAAACTCCAAACTGAAAGAATTGATTTGATCATAGAGGAATACCGCGTTGCTCTATGGACAATGAGACAGCACAATATCCCGACCAACATATTTCAAAAAGTTTACCCTAATGTGTCCTACAATGGGCTTTATGTGGCAGCAGGGAAACTAAATCCCAATGCACAGAAATACATAACAGCTTTTAATGCAGGTCTTAAACAGTTGATCGATTCTGGCGAGTTACAACACCTTATTGAGCAATTTGATGAGGTAACGAATTAGTCGTTGCCCCAGTATTCAACAGTTTCCTTTTATGAACATCAGAAAATTTGCATATATGCGTATAATGAACGTATTAAATTCTATGTGGAATGACTAATCCTTCAGCTCAGTACATGCCTAATTGCGGATACATTCGCTTTGAACTGGCATCTTGAGGTTATTTTATTATACATTTCGATAAGTTTGCCTTACTGACATTATCACTCCACCATGTTCACTTGTAGGAATACGTCTCTACATTTTCCCGGGATTTTTTATGAACAATGCAATCGATATATCATGGTGGCAATTAGCTCTATTTGGTTTGATTTTGTCCATTCCACTAGCCATCAATGCTTATCATCAGCTTGGACTCGCCAAAGACATCGTTATTTCCATCGGCCGCATGGCGATTCAGCTCTTTTTAGTTGGGAGTTATCTGCAATATTTATTTAATCTTAATAACCTATGGATCAATATTGCCTGGATGCTCTGTATGATCACGGTTGGGGCGAGTTCGATTTTATCTAAAACACACTTACCGAAACGATTGCTCTTATTACCCATCACGTTAGCTCTAGGGATCGGTATGTTCCCTACACTAGCCATCATTTGTCTTACCATGGTGCAACCTACCCCTCTTTACAGTGCCCAATATATGATCCCACTAGCAGGGATGCTGCTTGGTAACACTATCAGCAGCAATATTATTGCACTACAGAACCTATTTAGTTGCTACCAAAGACGGAAGGGAGAATACGAAGCAGCCATAGCCTTAGGTGCAGCACCTACGTACGCATCACGCTCCTTTGTTCGGGAAGCGTTACAAAAAGCCTCCGCACCATTGTTAGCCTCTATGGCTACTATTGGTTTAGTCACTTTACCAGGAATGATGACAGGTCAAATCTTAGGTGGCGCCTCACCTATGATAGCGATTAAATACCAGTTAATGATAATGACCGGTATTTACGTCACCATGAATGTGTCTTTAGTCTGCACCGTTCATTTGAGCCTAAGAAAAGTTCTGACTCGCGAAGGTCGAATACTTGTCGAGCTCACTAAGCTGAACAAATAGTCACCAAAAGTGTGAGTTATGCCCATCGCGCGGATCAAACATAACCTGTGGACAAGATCATTATTAATTTGGAAGATCACAGTTCCCTTGTTCAATAACTGTAAACGATGCAAAGTCGCTATAAGAAATAGCCAATATTGTTAAGTGAAAGTTATTATTGAATGAGAAAAATGACACTTGCATGTTGCACGAAAAACGTGCGTTTTTTGCACTATTTTTCATCACCTTAAGTTACACACGAGATTTAAAACAGGTTATCCACAGAAAATGTGGATAACCTTAAATGATCACAACGTACTTATAAGCTAACGTCGAAATGCAGACATAAAAAAAGCGATCGTAATGACCGCTTTTTAGAACAATAAATTGAACGCTTAGTGTTTTTTCAAGAACACAGTCCAGTACAGAAGACCAACAACGATACCGCCACCAATCATATTACCAATAGTCACTGGAATTAAGTTATTCACAATGAATGTTGCCCAGTTAAGGTCAGCAAAATTAGCAATATTGGCACCAGTCACTTGCCAAAACGATTCAGGAGCAAACGCTTTGATACCAATCGCCATTGGTACTTGGAACATGTTAGCAATACAGTGCTCGAAACCTGAAGAAACAAACATAGCGACAGGTAAAACCAGAAGCAGCACTTTATCAGACATAGAGCGAGCACCGAATGTCATCCATACACCAAGACATACTAATAGGTTACACATAAGACCAAGTGCAACGGCTTGAATAAATGTGTGGTGCAATTTGTGTTGTGAGATGTGCATTGCGTTAATACCCAGCAAACCACCGTCGCTCATGTATTGCTTGGTCGTTAGCATAATGACAACCATTAACATAGAACCAAAGAAGTTACCGGCATAAACAATCGCCCAGTTTTTGAACATCTGTTTCCATGTGATCTTGCCGCATGCTTTTGCCACTAAAGTAAGCACTGAGCTTGTAAACAGTTCACCACCAGTTACAACCACTAAGATTAAACCTAAGCTAAATGCAAGGCCACCCATTAACTTACTAAAACCGAAAGCCACATCTTGAGTACCAGTGGTAACTAAAGTGTAAAAAACAAAGGCGATACCAATTTGGATACCTGCAGAAACAGCAAGTAAAAATGATTTATAAGCAGGCTTAGTCGCCTTACCTACACCAACTTCAGCGGCACGTTCAGCCATCTGTTGTGGGGATAATGCGTCGATTTGGTTAAGTTCCATAATTGATTTACGTTTTGATACAAATTTAAAGTGATGCGATAATCGCCTTATTTCTTATTCAGTTCAAGTTGTATTTATAATATTTAACAAAATAAATCACTTTATTATCTAGTTAGCTAAATATATGTCCCATCCCTTCACCTTTTTGAACAAATAACACCAGAATTATTTATAATCTGTTCATAATTTTTATTCTCTTAATTGCACTTCACTTCTGTTCATCTTTAATTAATCAAAATCTTTATTTATTACTATTAGTTAATTTAAACAAAATTTAATTAACATTTAGCATAAAGAGAATCCCCATCTAACTGCCCTGCTGTATGAACACTTGTTTACACGATAAGACTCATTGTTTATTACCCAGTGAACATCAAACTAACTCACTGATACAATTCAATATTAACGTCAAAATGTTGATAATTACCCCGTTAAAGTGGTCTAGCTAACAGATTCGTTTTTGACTTATTGCGACAATGGCAGGGCAAGCTATCTTGTAATGGTGTTATGAATTACAAGATGGTATTGAGTATCGTAATAGGGCGCTTTATACAATCAGTCACCCATTATTGTAATTGAAGATGATGATGTGAATTGCGGATAATTAATGTTAACCAATTATTAGGTAGGGGTAACACAATGAAATTTCAGCCAAACCAAATCGAAGAATTAAACTTAATTCTCCAGTTTGACTTAAGCAGTACCGCTAATGGAATTAAGGTTCATAGTGACGCATTACCAGCCATACAAACTGCGGTGCAAAACCTATTTGAGAAAGGACTTTGTACCCAGCCTGACGGTGGATACTTGACCCACGAAGGCATTGAACTAGCCGAATGTATCCACAAAATTCATCGAATTCTCGATTGATTCATCATCTATGTATATATACCCAAGTAACCTCAAGATACTGTTTCAACGAGAATGGTTTCACTCTTAGACAAGGCACTGATTTGAAGACATAGTCATTCTACTTTAAAAATCAGCAATATATCCCTAGGAGTGAATACAACTCGCCCTTCGGGATCTCATTTGGGTATACCTATAAAAAAGAGTGCTTTCGCACTCTTTTTTATTCACCACAACACAAGAACAGCTGATTCACTGTTGTCACTGTTGTGCTGTCTCATCAGTTGTAGTAGAAGTTGTCACAGACGTATCCGTTGCTACGGCAGGTGTTGCAACCGCGGTAGGCTCGACAGGAGTGTCAACTTTATTACTCACTTCTTTGTTGCTTTCAGATGGAGCAATCGTGCTATCAGCCGCATCATAAGCTGCTGGAGACGGTTTGCTATTTAGCTGTTGTTCTAAACGTTCAATCAACTTGGTTTGCTGCTCAATTTGATTTTGATACGCACTAGACAAAGTATGCTGCTGTTTTAGTTCAGCAGTTAACTTATTATTATCGCTCAACAACTGTTCTGTTTTTGCCTGGCTCTTATTTAATTTTTCGAGTAACAGATCGGTTTTATCCGCACTACGTAATTTCTTGACCTGCTCTAGAACTTTTTCAGCTTGCTCGCGAAAAACAACGTCGCGGAAATCTGAACCATCAATCGCTTTTGAGATAGTCAGTAATTGATTCTCTGTATCGAGTACATAGTTTTCAAACTGCCCATCTTCAATCGCAGCCAATACTTTTACTTGATGAGTCACTTGTTTAACATGTTGTATTTCAAAGCGAGCTTTCGCTACAGCCGCTTTAATGGCTACTTTATCACGAGGGTTGCCCGCTACCACGTTGGACGCTAACTGAATTTCACTCTGTGCAGCGCTAAATGTCATAGGAGCAACCGTATTAAACTCTTCACGTTTAAGTACATATAGCTCTTGCTCAAGTGGCGAGATATAAACCTTGTGTTCCACTTTTATTTCGAGCTTGCGGCCATTGGCTAAGAATTCTACCTGGTTCTCCTGGGCATCTTCTAATTCATCATCCGCAACATCATCAAACAACTCTTCATAGTCAGAGAGCAACGAGCGGTACTCATCAGGGAAATGACGATTAGCAAAAATAGCATCAAGCTGATTCATCTGCGCAATAGAATCGGCTAAAAGCACATCAGCTTTGGCTTTTAGTTGTTCTAATTTTTTATACGCAGCATCCACGGCGATAATTTTTTCGTTGTACGCTTGCGCATAGCTTTGACTGGAAAAGAAAGAGCGATCTTCAAGTGTTACGGTAGGATTTTTTTCCATCACTTTGTAAAGATCGGAGGCTTCGTTCCACGCTTTTAACAACGTTTTGTACGTTGTAGGCGAATAAATTTTAAGAGCGTCAACATGACTAAGGTTTTTAGTCCAAGTAGTATGCGTATCTTTCACTTTCTCGAATTCAACATTCGCTTGTTGCTGTTCTTGATTCGTTTGACTTGCTTGCTGCGGCTCTTTAGGCGTACTTTGACACCCCATAAGAGCAACTAACACAGAAGCCACTACTGTCATACGTAGTTGATTCATACTTGGTCCTTTATGGCGATACTCGGTTTGTTGACGAGTAGGTATTCGAATAGACAATAATGTCATTATTATCAAAAACGAGAAATTATGACATTAGTTCGACTATTTTATTACAAATCTAAGTTTAGGTTAATCTGAAATTCAATTAAATTCAGGTGGTCTATCTGCAGCAGTTGAATCAATCGCGCCACAGATAGGTATCGTTCACACATGCAAAGTATAGATTAAATATGCCACAGTGCTCGCAGAATACGATTTGAAACGTTATGATCATAGGGTTTAACCACCTAGGTTTATTAGCCGTAAGTACTTAGATAACATGCTGATATACAACATTGTTATTTGAGTAACAACACGACATTTCATTGTGAAATTAGCCGTAAAGGTTAACGCAGCAGGAGAAATTCAAAGGAAGCAATATTATGAGTCGAGTGGTGATTATCGGTGCAGGTTGGCTTGGTCAGCCATTGGCCCAATCTTTGTTAAAGCAGCAAATGAAAGTTAGCGTCACTAAAACCCAAATGGCTGGTGTTGAGATGCTTGCCAAACAAGGGATCCCAAGTTTTCTTTGCAATCTCACAACACCCGATGCCCTAACAGAACAGCTGTTTCAACGTCAGTGTGACACTGTTATTGGTTGCTTTCCCCCTGGTTTTCGTCGCGGTAACGGCGACGAATACGCTCATTACTGGGGTAACTTAGTGACACACGCTCATGCGGCGGGTGTAAAGAAAATCATCATGATCAGTTCAACATCGGTCTACCCTAACCTTGGTCAAATTATGCATGAAGAAGATGCCAGTTACAGCCTAGCGCTAAACAATGACACCTTCACCGATAATGCTCGCATCCTATTAAAAGCAGAACAGTGTGTGATCGATTCAGGATTAGACTATGTCATTATTCGTTGCAGCGGCCTGTTTGGTGCCGATCGTCACCCAGCTCGTTTTGCAACACGACTAAAATCTGTGAGTAGCGAGGCACCAGCCAATATGTTGCATCAGAAAGATGCGATAGGAATTACCGAATTTTCTCTGCGCCACCTTTCACGTCAAGTTATCAACGCGACGACCCCTAATACGGTGAGTAAGGCGCAATTCTACCAAGCTGCATTAGACATCATTGGATCAAAAGAGCCACTGCCACCAATCAATGATCTACCAGATAAACAGATAGTCAGTGATAAATTGATCCGGCTTGGGTATTCATTCCATTATACAAATACTCTGGAGGCACTGTCCGATAATGAGTAAACATCTATATCAACATTTAGAGACTTTATGGCGCTATATGCAGCTTGATCATCAACTGCAACCCGCCGATGTGATCATCACCATGGGAAGCAACGATACTCGTGTTGCCGAGCATGCCTCTAACCTTTACCTACAAGGATTAGCACCGTTGATTGTATTTAGTGGTCAACATGGTCGTCTTACCCGAGGAGTCTTTGATACACCGGAAGCAGAACGTTTTGCCGAAGTGGCGATTGACGCAGGCGTTCCTCAAGAAAGTATTCTGCTTGAAAAGCGTGCGCAAAATAGTGGCGAAAACGTGCGTTTCAGTTACGAACTATTGAGCGAACATGGTATTGCTCCCAAACGGGTTATTTTGGTGCACAAACCTTATAAAGAACGTCGCGCGTACGCGACTTTTATGAAGCAATGGCCAACGGCGGTCGATAGTTTACAAGTCACATCATGTACCAACGACTTTTTTGAATACCTGACTGAAGATATGACGTTAGATCTGGTCATTGAACAACTGCTTGGCGATTATGAACGTATCGTTAACTATCCGGATAAAGGATTTCAAATTAGCCAACCCATCCCAGAAGAAGTCGCTCAAGCTTATCAAGCGTTAATCAAGATCTTTGGTAACGACGCAGCGGCTTAATGTTGTCTTTCACAGAATGCAGAAAGGGAGCCGACGCTCCCTTTCTTTTATTACGCTGTGACCACTAGCCATTAAATGCCTAATGCTTCTTTATAGTGCTTACGACAGACTGACACATATTTGTCGTTACCGCCGATAGCAACCTGATCACCTTCTTTAATTGGATTGCCATGCTCATCAGTACGAATCACCATGGTGGCTTTACGGCCACAGTGACAAATGGTTTTTAACTCGACTAATTTATCCGCCCACGCTAACAGATATTTACTGCCTTCAAACAATTCGCCCTGAAAATCGGTTCTTAATCCGTAACAAAGTACAGGTATGCCTAATTTATCAACAACTTCTGTTAATTGATGAACCTGCTCTTTAGTCAAAAACTGACACTCATCAATCAAAATACAGTGACGTTTTTGTTGGGTATGAATCACGGTAATATCTGCCAAGAGATCCGAATTTTCATGATAAAGATACGCATCGGCTTCTAGGCCAATTCTTGAACTGACTTTACCCACACCAAATCGATCATCAATCGCTGCGGTAAAGATCGCAGGCGTCATACCGCGCTCTTTATAGTTAAATGCCGATTGTAATAACGTCGTAGATTTACCCGCATTCATTGCTGAGTAATAAAAATACATCTGAGCCAAAAGAACAATTCCTACATTTTGCTGGTCGACCACCAGCACAAATAGCAACATTGAATCCATCGTCAATAATGAACGACTTGGATAATTGACCAACATTGATATAAAAAATAAGTGGCGCGCATTGTAACAAAAAAGCGACCTATTGCGGTCGCTTTTCTTATTACTTGATCACTTTTCAGTGCAAAACTAAAACGTTTATGCGTCTTGGTCTTCTTGCGCTGCTTTAACTGTGATAGCTAGCTCTTCCAATGCAGCAGGATTTGCGTAGCTTGGCGCGTTCGTCAATGGACACGCTGCTGCAGTTGTTTTAGGGAAAGCAATCACATCACGGATATTCTCAGTGCCACACAGCAGCATCACTAAACGGTCAAGACCAAATGCTAAACCAGCGTGTGGTGGTGTACCATATTTAAGAGCATCTAGTAAGAAACCGAATTTTGCACGTTGTTCCTCTTCGTTAATACCCAACACATCGAACACAGCTGACTGCATTTGTGCATTATGAATACGAACAGAACCACCGCCCACTTCGTAACCATTTAGAACCATATCGTAAGCATTTGAGTTCGCAGCTGATGGGTTAGCTTTCAGTTCTTCTGGTGTTACGTTAAGCGGTGAAGTAAATGGATGGTGCATCGCTGCGATGTTACCTTCGTCATCACTCTCAAACATTGGGAAATCGACAACCCATAGTGGTGCCCACGCTTCAAGATCCGTCAGCTCTAAATCAAGACCCACTTTTAGACGTAGCGCGCCTAGAGCATCCGTCACAACATTGGCTTTATCGGCACCAAATAGAATGATGTCACCCGATTGAGCGTTAGTACGTTCTAACAGAGCACCGATCACTTCTTCATTTAGGAACTTAGCCACTGGCGATTGAATACCGTCAAGACCCGCTTCACGATCATTCACTTTCATCCATGCTAAACCTTTTGCACCGTAAACCGACACATACTGAGTGTATTCATCAATTTGTTTACGAGTCAGTTTAGCGCCACCAGGCACACAAAGTACGGCTACGCGACCTTTTTCGTCGTTCGCAGGACCAGCAAAAACTTTAAATTCAACGTCTTTAACGATGTCAGCCACATCAACAATTTCTAGCGGGTTACGCAGGTCTGGTTTATCAGAACCAAAACGGCGCATTGCTTCGCTATATTCCATAATTGGGAAATGACCTAGATCGACATCGAGTAACTCTTTCCACATATCACGAACCATGGTTTCTGTAACACCACGTACTTCTTCCGCCGTCATGAATGACGTTTCGATATCAATTTGGGTGAATTCAGGCTGACGGTCTGCACGCAAATCTTCATCACGGAAACATTTTACGATTTGGTAGTAACGATCAAAACCAGACATCATCAATAGCTGTTTAAATAACTGAGGTGACTGTGGTAAAGCGTAGAATTTACCTTTGTGTACACGGCTAGGAACTAAGTAGTCGCGCGCACCTTCTGGCGTTGCTTTCGTCAATACTGGAGTTTCAATATCTAAGAAGCCTTGCTCATCAAGGAAACGGCGCACGAAACTTGATGCTTTAGCACGCAATTTGATGCGATCGCTCATTTCAGGGCGACGTAAATCTAAGTAGCGGTATTTTAGACGCTGCTCTTCTGAGTTCTTTTGATTCGAGTCAAGTGGAAGCGGCTCTGAACGGTTAATGATTTCCAACCCTGTTGCCAAGATTTCCACTTCACCTGTTGCCATATCTTTATTGATTTGGCTGTCTGGGCGAGCACGAACTCTACCAGTTAATGTAATACAGAATTCGCTGCGCAGTTGGTTCGCAATTGCAAACACGTCAGCCATATCTGGATCGATAACTACCTGAACGATACCTTCACGATCTCGCATATCAATGAAGATAAGACCGCCTAAATCACGACGACGGTTAACCCAGCCGCTCAGTTCCACAGTTTGTCCAACGAGGGACTTGTTCAGGTGACCACAATAATGGCTACGCATAATAAATTTCCCAATCTCTTTAATTTATCATTCAACTTTACGCTGCAGTTATTTCAACTATCTGCAGTACAAGATGTCATTTATACGCTGAACGGTCGGGAAAATCGACCTTACAGCAGATAAAATCCGTTCATTTATTCCCACTTGACTATTTTTGGTACAATATTCAGCCAAATCAGCTATCAAGACGAAAAAATTGCGGTCGATTATAGCGCTAAACTGTCTTCGGTTACAAAGCGATGTTAGAGTCTATTATTCACTAAGTTATCAAATGGAATGTCCGATGCCCTCACCTACTTCTCGGTTATTAAGACTAGGTTTGACTATGTGGTCACACTCGGGATGGCAGAGTGAATTTTATGGAAAAGGGACTCAATCGAGTGAGCGACTGGCTAAATACGCCAGTGTATTTAGCACTGTAGAAGGTAACACGACATTTTATGCTTCGCCTTCAGCACACACCGTCTTAAACTGGCATGATGCAACACCGGATGAGTTTCGTTTTACCTTCAAATTACCGAAACAAATCACCCATCAAAATGCGCTACGGCATAGTCAACAAGACGTCGCCGATTTTTTGCAGCTCATGTCCCCACTGGCAGAAAAAATTGGCATGTGGACCATTCAATTACCGGCCAATTTTGGACCCGATGATTTTGTAGCATTAGTGCAATTTTGCCAGCAATTTCCCAGAGACATTCCTTTAGGGGTCGAAGTACGCCATCCCGCATTTTTTGCGAAACAAGACGCCGAAAAACAGTTGAATCAATGGCTGTTAGAACAAGGTATCAACCGTATCATTATGGATAGCCGACCCGTTTTTGCGGCAAAAGCAGACAATGAAGTCATTATCGATGCGCAGAAAAAGAAACCTCGCGTTCCTGTACACGCCATTGCAACCGCTCACTCGCCGATGATTCGATTTATCGGCCACCCCGAGCTCGATGCCAACTTAGAATTTTTTGCACCTTGGTTAAGTAAACTCCCTGCGTGGATAGCTCAAGGGAAACAACCCTACTTAATGATCCACACGCCAGACAATGTGTTAGCCCCTCAATTGGCGGTTAAGCTATACCAACAATTACAGACTCAGCTCGACTTAACCACACTACCCAGTTTTCCAGCAGCAGTCGATCAACAGCAACTGTCTATGTTTTAATGGCTGCAACGTTTTAATAACTTCAGTGTGTTAGTTGCCTCAACAATGTCTTGACTAAACCGAATACATTGTCGTTCCCCCTACCTTGCGCTGACTTAGAGTTACCGATAAAAAGCACGATTCGATAGGTAGAGCCAATCAATTACCTTTCCGAATCATTTCCTTTAGTTCATCTAATGACACCAGCAGGAATTTTTCATAAAATACGCGCCTTTCAAGATCTCAGTGACGTGAATGAAACTGAGGTTATTTGCAGTAACGAGGTCGTAATGCCTAATAAAGACACCATATTTTCAGCTCCAATCGATAAGATTGGTGATTTTACTTTTGACGAACGTGTCGTCGAAGTATTTCCTGATATGATTCAGCGCTCAGTGCCTGGTTATAGCAACATTATTTCAGCGATTGGTATGCTCGCCGAACGCTTTGCTAAACCAAACACGAACGTTTATGACCTTGGGTGTTCTTTAGGTGCTGCCACGCTCTCGATTCGTCGCCATATTGAAGCTCAAGAAGGTTGTCAGATCATTGCTGTCGATAATTCTCATGCGATGGTTGAACGCTGTAAATTGCACGTCAATGCCTACCGCTCAGATACACCGGTTAACGTTATTGAAGCCGATATTCGCGACATTAACATAGAAAACGCGTCTGTCGTGGTCATGAACTTCACGCTGCAATTCTTATCTCCAGAAGATCGCTACGCTCTATTAGAAAACATTTACCAAGGATTGCGCCCAGGCGGGATATTAATCCTGTCAGAGAAATTCGTTTTTGCTAACGACAAATCACATGAACTTCTTATCGATTTACACCATGATTTCAAACGAGCGAACGGTTACAGTGAACTAGAAATCAGTCAAAAGCGCAGTGCAATTGAAAATGTGATGCTGCCCGATTCCATCGATACGCACAAAGAACGCTTTGCTAAATTGGGCTTTAGTAGCTTTGAAGTTTGGTTCCAGTGTTTCAACTTTGGCTCAATGTTCGCCATTAAGTAATTGTTTAGGTTAGAGTGATATCGACTAGTCCCGATAACCTCATTAACACCACGTTATACTCGGACTAGTTAGTTAGGTAATCGTATTCATGTTTAATTTTGCTCGCATCTATCAGCTTATTGCTGAGGACACTCGTCTTCAACCATGGCTGAATGTTCTTCCTCAACAGCTGACAGATTGGCAAGAGCAGCCACACGGCGATATCGCCCGCTGGTTTCGTGCCCTTAAAAAAATTCCTGATACTGCACCTGATGTTATTGATATCAAAGACTCGGTAACTCTGCATAACCATGAGCCTCTGCCACATGGCGAACAACAGAAGCTAGAAAATCTGCTAAAGACGTTTCACCCTTGGCGTAAAGGACCTTATTCAGTTCACAACATTCATATCGATACTGAATGGCGTTCAGATTGGAAATGGGACCGTCTTGTTCCTCATATTTCTGACCTGACAAACCGCACTGTTTTAGATGTAGGCTGTGGTAACGGTTATCATATGTGGCGCATGTTAGGCACCGGTGCAAGGCAAGTGTGGGGCATTGATCCATCTGAGCTATTTTTGGTGCAGTTTGAAGCGATTCGCAAACTCATGGGTAACGATGAGCGCGTCAACCTCTTACCATTAGGCATTGAGCAACTTCCAGAACTAGAAGCCTTTGATACAGTATTTAGCATGGGAGTTTTATATCACCGCCGCTCTCCAATTGATCACCTTATCCAATTGAAAAATCAACTGGCTTCAGGTGGTGAGTTAATTCTCGAAACCTTGGTGATTGAAGGGGATGAAAATGCCGTACTGGTGCCATTTGATCGCTATGCTCAAATGCGCAATGTCTATTTCTTCCCTTCTGCTTTGGCTTTAAAAGTATGGTTAGAAAAAGTCGGTTTTATCGACGTTAAAATTGTCGATGAGAATGTCACTTCCCTTGATGAGCAGCGCACCACGGAGTGGATGACGCACAACTCATTACCGGATTATATTGACGCAGAGAATCCAGCCTTGACCGTTGAAGGACACCCTGCGCCGAGACGAGCGATTTTGATAGCAAAAAAACCATAATTGACATAGTTTTAACTATCTTTTGCTTTCATAAGGCTAAGCTATGGGTCAAAAGCTCATAGCTTGCTTAATAATAACTCTATTTTTTGGTTGTTTAGCCCATATTACAAGTCTGTTTTTCATGGGGTTATTAGACTAATTAATAATAAAATAACTAACACTACTTAAGAAATTAAATAAGGTCGCAAATGTTTAAGCGAATAGCACCCGTTATTGCACTCAGTATGCTTTCAGGTTGCACTATGATGAACGGTGATGAACATCATCAAGCTACGCTAGCTGCCATTCAACACTCTGAATCTCACATCGATAACCATCTCACCAATTTGGAATTACAAATCAGTAATCAAATGGACTATATCGATAGTTTAGAAAGAGAAATCACTTCCTTAAAAAAACAAGTTCGTAAACTAGAGCACACCGCATCGGAAATCGATGATCAAACCGGGTTAGCGGCCAAGCAAGATGATCAGGTTCCTACTCTGGCTGTGCCAGAATCCACGGTAGCGGCACGCCATCAACAAGTGCTCGGCTCTTTAGAGAAAGTCACTATCGATTCCTTGGACAAAACCTTTACTGCCCGTGTTGATACCGGTGCAGCCTCTTCGTCATTGAATGCTGTTGATGTTCAAGAATTTGAGCGAAATAGCAAAAAATGGGTTCGATTCCATTTAGTCGCAGGTGACGATGTGGCAAAAGATGCAAAATGGATAGAAGCACCTATAGTGCGTTATGTGAGAATTCTCCAAGCTAATAGTGAGAAAGCACAACGCCGTGCAGTTGTTCAATTATGGGTTAAACTTGGTGATATTCATGAGAAGACACCATTTACCTTGGCCGACCGCTCACAGATGAGTCACCCAGTACTGCTGGGAAGAGATTTTATTCGTGATATCGCCGTAGTCGATGTCAGCAAACAATACGTTCAAACTAGTAAAAATACTAAGTAAAGGTCATTTATGACATCAAAAGTCCCGTTTTACATATCCATCCTGCTCTTAATTATTGCAGGGATAACATTAAGTGTAATGCGTCACCAACAATACGGAGTGCCTTGGACTCCTGGCGAAACTCGCCAAGTCTGGGATCTAGAAGCTCGTATTGAATTTTATGCCAATGACAAACCCGTTAAAGTCTCTTTAGCTGCTCCAGCAACCCAAGATGGCTTCACTTTAATTAACGAAAGTGCCTCATCGCCAGGTTACGGTGTCTCTTATATTTCTAGTAATTCTGGCCGCCGTGCTGAATGGTCTATCCGTCATGCTAAAGGTCCACAAACGATTTATTACAAAACCCAGTTTTTAGTGGATCCTAATGCACAATCAACCCCAATTCCTCCTGTTGGCGAGATTCAAAAACCGACCTTCGACGGTCCAGAAGAAGCGGCAGCGGTAGCATTGATCAATCGAGCTACCCGTTTATCGGCAGAGCCGGTCAGTTTTACTCGTGAGCTGATTAAAACCCTTAACGATCCTGAAAGTCAGAACGCATCACTACTGTTAAACAACATGACCAAATATGAAGCAACGCAAAAATTGTTGTCTTATGCAGGCATGCAAAACAAAGTCGTGGGTGTTATTCAACTCGAAGATGGCCGTCGTCGCCAATCGATTGAGATGATGAACGAAATCTGGAATGGCGAAAAATGGGTTCTATTTAATCCAGAAACAGGCACGCAACCGACTCACCCTAACCTATTGGTTTGGGACGAATCAAATGTTTCTCTGCTTGATGTTGTTGGTGGTCGTAACAGCCAAATTTACTTCAGCATGATTTCGCAAGATATGTCCGCTCAGCAAGCGACGAATAGTAAAGTTGAATCAGATGGCCTACTTAACCTATCTATTCACAGCTTACCGCTGGAAGAACAGGCAATGTTCAAAACGATTATGTTGATGCCTATCGGGGCATTAATTGTGGTGTTCTTGCGTGTGATCGTTGGTCTGAAAACATCAGGGACCTTCATGCCAGTGTTGATCGCGGTAGCGTTTGTACAAACGCAGTTGATGACTGGTATTATTGGCTTCCTCTTGATTGTCGGTACCGGTTTGATTATTCGTAGTTACTTATCTAAGTTGAACTTATTGCTGGTTGCGCGAATATCAGCGGTGATCATCGCGGTTATCTTGATCATCTCTATCTTTACTGTGGTGGCGTTTAAGTTAGGGTTAACGTCTGGCTTAACCATCACATTCTTCCCGATGATCATTTTGTCATGGACCATTGAACGTATGTCCATTCTTTGGGAAGAAGAAGGTACTAAAGAAGTCTTCATGCAAGGTGGTGGCTCGCTCTTTACTGCGATCCTTATCTACTTAGCAATGACTAACTCTTACGTACAGCACTTAACGTTTAACTTCATTGGCCTGCAGCTTGTGGTAATGGCAATCATTCTGTTATTGGGTACCTATACGGGTTACCGCATTTCAGAACTACGCCGTTTTAAACCGCTTGCAGAGGAAGATTAATATGCTGTTTTCACTCTCTGAATATACATCGCCATTCAAACTCCGTAAGAAAGGCATTATGGGGATGAATCAGCGTAATCACAGCTATATCGGTCGCTATAACGACCGATCTAAATATCCACTAGTCGACGATAAGTTAAAAACTAAACTGATTGCGCAACGTGCAGGCTGTACTGTACCCAAACTGATTGGCGTCATTAGCGACCAAGGTGCGGTGAAAGACGTCCATGAGATGGTGAAAGATTGGACAGGGTTTGTTATCAAACCCGCTCGTGGTAGTGGTGGTAAGGGTATCTTAGTCATCACATCCCATAAAGACGGCAGTTATACCAAGCCTTCAGGTGCGCAAATTGGTAAAGAAGATGTGGAACGCCATATCAGTAACACGTTGGCAGGCCTATTCTCTTTAGGCGGTAAAAACGACGTTGCTGTGGTCGAGAACCTTATCGAGTTCGACGATTGTTTCGACGGCTTCAGTTATGAAGGTGTACCTGACGTCCGTATTATCGTATTTAAAGGGTACCCGATTATGGCGATGATGCGTTTATCTACTTCTCATTCAGACGGTAAGGCCAACTTACACCAAGGCGCTGTTGGGGTGGGCATAGATATCGGGACGGGGAAGGCTGTGAAAGCGGTGCAATTTAACCGCCCCGTCACTCATCATCCGGATACCGATAAAGACCTATCGACTTTGCAAGTTCCGCACTGGAAAAACTTGTTAACCCTTGCCGCCAGCGCATGGGAAATGACGGGTCTTGGCTATATGGGGACCGACATGGTGTTGGATAAAAAAGAAGGCCCGATGGTACTTGAACTTAACGCTCGTCCTGGACTCGCTATTCAGATTGCCAACGGTTCAGGGCTATTACCTCGCCTTCACCATCTAGAAGCATTAGAAACACCACTTATCTACCCTTCCGCAGCAGAACGCGTTGAATACGCGATGAAGCATTTTGCTGTCGAAGATGACCACTTCTAGTTTCCAGTAACATCAGAAACCAATAAAGCCAGTCATTCGACTGGTTTTATTATTTTACTCACCCAGCAGTGGGAACTTAGCCATCATATTTTTTATTTAAATAAGCAAATGGTGCAAGGTCAACCAAGCAATCACCAGTAATGAAAACATTTCTATCGGTGTTAGGTTGTACTAAATACAAGCACAAACATCAAAACACCATGAATAGCCGAGCAGAAGAACACGACTGTTTTCCGGCCCAATTATCGGATAACTAAGGCATAATGATCATGTCTAGTGCACTACCGCCTCTCCCAACTGGAGATGATGATACTAACACTAGATAACGTTAGTTTGACAACTAGATACATCGGAGAATAAACGTTCCTCAACAACTCGGTTATCGCGACTATTTTTGAAAAAATGACACTTACAAAAAAGTACGTACTTACTTTTAGTGAGTTTAAATGGCAAGCTAAGTCGTATAGATTAAACCCATCCAATAAGGAACGATTATGATTGCTGTAACAGGTGCTACCGGACAACTGGGTCAACGAGTTATTGACCATCTATTGGCTAAAACAGAAGCGAACAATATTGTGGCTTTGGCTCGTGATACAGCTAAAGCCGTATCTCTTAAGGACAAAGGCATCGATGTTCGTCAAGCAGACTATAGTCAGCCAGATACCCTGTCCGATGCCCTCCAAGGAGTTGATAAACTATTACTCATTTCATCAAGCGAAGTAGGACAACGAGCCGCACAACATGCCAATGTGATCAATGCAGCGAAACAAGCAGGGGTAAGCCTTATTGCCTACACCAGTATTTTACACGCAGATACATCACCATTAGCGCTTGCAGCGGAGCATATAGAAACCGAAGCCTACCTAAAACAGGCCAATATTCCCCATGTACTACTTCGCAATAGTTGGTATACCGAAAACTATCTACTTAGCGTTGCGCCTGCCATCGAACATGGTGCATTTATTGGCTGTGCAAGTGATGGTCAAATCAGCTCCGCCCCCCGAGAAGACTACGCAGAAGCGGCAGCAGTAGTATTAACAAGCGAGCAACCACAAGCTGGAAAAGTCTATGAATTGGCAGGTGATGAAAGCTATACCTTAAGCGAACTTGCCGCACTGATTAGTGAACAATCAGGGAAAAACATTCCTTATATCAATATGCCAGAAGCCGACTATGCGAAAGCATTAGAAAGTGCCGGTATTCCAGCACCGTTCGCTGCGATATTAGCCAATTCAGATACAGGAGCGTCACAAGGCGGATTATTCGATGATAGTCATACGTTAAGTAAACTTATTGGCCACCCAACTCAGTCTGTATCTGCCATGATTAAGTCATTCTTATAAATATATTCCTGCATAAAAAAGGCCGCTTGATGCGGCCTAAAAGCTTTAATGGGAATGGAAACTTTATGATTTTTTATTAACGCACTGCACCGTTTAGTGGTACTTCTGCATCCGGTTCTTTAGTGATGCGGTTACGTAGGTCACGGCGGATAATTTCAATTGACCAGAACCATACTAGGTGACCAAAGATTTCTGACACATTTTCATACCAAGGTAAGTCCCATAGTGGAGGAGTTAATCCCATAGTAGTGAAAGAAATCCAGTGAACAGCAACTGTCGCTAAGAAGCCAGCTAGTAAACCTTGCCACAATTTAATTTTTGGAAAAACTTCAGCAACGATACAGTAACCAACGGCAAACACGATAGAGAATGTAATATGTGTCACACCCACCCAGTTAAACACATGCCCAGCAAAAGTGTATACCGGAGAGTTAGGATCGGTCACATGTAAGTAATCACGTAAAAATAGGTATGGTGGATTTAAAAAGTTACGTGAACAGTCAATATTGGCAGCAGCACGAATTAAGTGTTCTGGAGCACAAGCGGCTGTAAATATATCACTCGGACTGCGCGGAGGTAGTGGAACCTCGCCACCCCATTTAACGAAAGCGGACACAATACCTGCAATTAAACCGATAAAAGCTGCTAGACCGTAGCGGCGACGAGAGCTTGGAGTTTGTTCGAATAGATTCATGTGATACCCATAACTGTGTATGAAATTGTTGATATAGAAAGTAGCACCCTGAAGCACGTCAAATACGGATCTAGATCAATTTCAGGTCAGGTTCTTATAAATTACTGATATCAATATTGATCTAGACCATGATTTTATCGATGAATATTCCCACACTAGTACACAACGGTGCTCAATTACCGACTTTCCGCTTTTATCTCAGCAATACCACTGAAAAACTAAACGGATGATAAGAAAAAAGCGCCTGACGGCGCTTTTAATTAGAAAGATTTAGACTTTAGCTCTTCGAGCAAGGATTGCTGAAGCGACTGTTTGGGCTCTTGCCCAAACCCACGTAACCCAACCACGTGCACGTGTTCATGATCTTTAAAGACCTTACGAACCAATTTATAGGTTGTGCCCTTTTCTGGACTAATATTCTCGGGAGCCGCGATCAGTAGTTGCATATCCAATCGTTCACATAATTCGAATAATGTTGCGATCGATTTACCATCCAAACGTGCCGCTTCATCTAAGAACAATAAACGACAAGGGATAATGTCTTTACTGCGTAAGCGGCGCGATTCTTCTTCCCAGCTCTGAATAACCATCAATAAGATGGATTGACCGGTACCAATCGCTTCACCAGTAGACAGTGCACCGGATTCCGCTTGCAACCACCCATCAGAGCCACGGTTAACCTCGACACTCAACTCTAAGTAGTTGCGGTAATCCAATAGCTCCTCGCCCAGCACTTGTGGAGAACGCTGCCCCATATCGATATGTGGGTTAACACGCTGGAACAATTTCGCCATTGCTTCCGAGAAGGTATATCGGGTACTCTCAAACAGGTCACGATGCTGATCTTGCTGATCAGAAAGTCCTAAAAGCAAGGTTTCATGACTTTCGCGCACTTTCACGTTCAAACGCACACCTTTCACCTGACCAAAACCAATATTAGATAGGCCTTGGTTAAGCATTCGAATGCGGTTCTCTTCGCGTTGAATCGTTTTACGAATGATGCTTGAAACGGATTCAGAACTGATTGCCAATCGATTTTCCCGTTGGGTCAATTCCTCGGTTAAACGAGCCAGTTCAACCTCCATCTCTTCAATGGCTTCAACTGGATCATCGGTACGAATAATATCTTGGCGAATACGTTCACGTAGATGTTGGTAAACGGCAATATAGAACAATACCTTACGTTCTGGATGAGCATTGTCTTCAGACAAGCGTAATGCATCACGTAAATCATCATTGTTTGCCACCGCTAAACGCAGCGCACCTAATGATTTATCTGACATAGAGCGCAGTTCATCGGCAGACAAATAAGCGAGTTCACGCTTATGTAAACGACGCTCAACGTCATTTTCACGCGCAAGACGCAATACCGAGCACCAACCGGCTTTTGCATTCACGACAAATAAACGTAAGTCTCGATATTCCTTCTCTAATTTCTTCAAACGCTTCGCTAGAGATTTCATCTCGAGTTCACTGGATGTCACGATACGTTCACATTCGCTCTTGCGATTACGCATTGCATGTAAACGCTCTTGCAGCTCATTACGGCGATACTGTGCTCGTTCCAGAGCTGATTCATCAGCTTGAACACCCAACTCTTGCAGTTCTTGCTTAAACTCTTGAACCGTCTCTAATTTCGCTTGATGAGAACTTTTCAGTGATGCCAAGACCTGATTGTATTGGTTAATCTGTGTTTGCGCTTGTTTTAGTGCTTCACGGCTACGAGTTCGCTGAGTTTCAGCTTGGGCCAATTTAACTTTAAGCTGCTCACTGAGCTGACTACTTTGATTCGATAAATCAACCGAATCTGAGTAGCTAAAATAGTGACGACGCTCAACCAGATCAGATAAGGCAAAGATTTGTGATTTCAAGGTTTGCAGTGCTTGGTCTGCGGCTTGATAGTCACGTTCTAACGCATCAAATTGTTCAGGGTCACCATCTAGCGACGTTACGACAGCCTCTAGCTCTTGTGCCGCTTTACCGTGTTTAGCAATGAAGGTTTTCGCCAGATCTAACTGCTCAATTTTTTCTTCAATTTCAGCCAAACGCTCGGTAAGCGTATCGTCTTCGATCAATGCCATATTAGGCACGATTTTATCCAGCGCTGACAATGCTTGCTTACTGATCTGACGTTGAGAACGTTGCTGATGCTCTTGATTCTCAAGTTGAGACAATTCACGTGTCACTTGGTTACGACGATCGCGCGCAGTATATAAAGCTTGCTCAGGATCTTGTTGGAATGCGACCTGGATATGCTCAGCAACAAATTGGTTCAACGCTTGGTATAAACGCTGCAATTTCTGGGCGTCAAACGCGGCTTTCGCATGCTGCTCTACTACTTCTTCACGCTCTTCACGCAATTTTTCTAACCGTTGATCTCGTGCAGCACGACCAAACAGTGGAATCTCAGGTAAACGAGAGTAACGCATTTGGCGATCGTTAAATTGAACGCAAACGGCCCCTTCTAACTCTTCAGCATCAAACGAGCTATCATCGAATGCATCAACATCACCTTCAATCAGGTAAAGATCTTCAGGGCAGTCATCGAGTTCTACCAAACGTTCTTTAATGCCACTGAGATCAGAGACAACAATCGCATGACGAGCCGGGCCATACATGGCGCTAAAATATGGTGCATCCGCAATCGTAATATCGTCATAAATCTCAGACAGTAGAACGCCACCAAGCGTATCAGCCAATCCTTTCAGACGTGGATCATTCGAACCACCAGGTGAAGAGAGACGAGAGATTTCACTCTCTAGTTGCTCACGACGCTCAGCCAACTTGTCTTTTTCAATCGATTGTGTTTTTTCTTCTTCTAACACAATCTGCATCTGACTCATTACCGACTGACTATCGGCTAATTCCGCCCCACTCTGCTCACGTAGGCTTTCAAGGGCATCATTGGCTTTAATCCAGCTAGGTGCTTGTGTTTCTAAGCGAGAGATTTCACTGCTGAGGTCTTGCTCTTGCTGGCGAAGAACACTGCGTTCTTCACGTAGCGTTTCGTAAGACACATCCAACTGTTCAATTAACGCATTATGACGTTCGTACTCTTGTTCTGCAGTAATTTCATCTTTTAATTCAACATGATGAAGTTGCTGGTATTCATCAACTAAACGACGTATATGGCTTTGCTGCTCTGCGCGGCGAGAGAGATCACGTTGCTGGGATACCCACTGATGTTCGTTGCTAACGGTATGGCCTGCATCACGAAAAGCACTCAGCGCTGATTTCGCTTCTTGCGCCGCATCACTGCGGGCTACATCACCTTTAATAGTTTTAACTAACGCATATGCTTTCTCAAATTGCTCAGCCGCTGCCGAAGACATATCCAAACGATGTTTTAGCGATAATAGGGTTTGAGTTTGAGAATCTTGCTGTTTACGTAATGAAGAGACCACTTCGATGGCTTTATCAATGGTCAGGTCATCATCACCCAATAATTGACGAGCTTTATCCAGCGCTTGAACCGCTTGTTGATACTGCAACGCACGTGTTTGCTGTACGTCTAATGCTTGTTGGTAATCGGCAAGTTGCGTTTTTAAGCTATCCACTTCTTCTTCAGAAATGGTGGCTTGTTCTTCTGCCATGATTAAGCGCTCTTGCGCTTCTTCAACGACCATCATTTGCTCTTCAAGACGAATATTTAGTTCTTCTAAATCATCTTGATAGCGTTCAATTTTTTCTTGTTGGCGCAACGCATTTTGCACTAATTGTAAATGGTCAGAGGCACCTTGATAATCTTGCTCTAGCGCCCCTTCTTGCTCTGCAAACTGTCCCAGCTCTTCTTGAACGCGGTTTAACACCTCATTATGTTCAATTAAAGCGCTGCGTGTTTCAAACAATTCACGGCGCAACGTCAATGTATGATCCACTTTGTTGCGACGCTCATTGGCGTGACGCATATAGTCTGCCGCAACATAGTTAGTCGATTCAGTGATCAAATGCTTGAACAGATCACGGTCGGCTTGCGTGGTTTTAATCGCTTCTAATGTCAGACGGTTTTCACGCAATGCCGATTCCATATCTTGGAAGGCTTTTTTGACTCCACCGTTTTGTGGCAACAAGTAGTCACGCAATGAGCGAGTAATGGCGCTCGAAATACCACCGTATAGTGATGCTTCAATCAAACGATAGAACTTAGAGCGATCACTGCTGTTACGCAGTTTCTTAGGAATCACCCCAGACTCGAACATTTGGCTATGGTAGTCGACAACAGAATTAAACGTTTTAAACGTCACACCTTCTAAAGCGGCTACTGCGTCTTTTACTTCGTTAATCTGACGAACGCGAGCTTGGTGCTCAGATACCGTTTCAATTAACACATCTGTCGGTTTCACATGACTTGGTAGGCCTTGGATAACAAAAGGTTTGATATCGACTTTTTTATCGCGCCCTGCTACTTGCTGCAATTTAACCGCAAACAACAGGCGTTGTTTACGCGAGTTAACGACATCAAGCGCCGCATAACATGTACCTGGCTGTAATTTACCATATAGCCCTTTATCACGTGAGGACTGCGAACTGCCTGCTTCTGTCGTATTACGAAAATGAAGTAAGGTTTGATCCGGAATTAACGTGGTAATAAAAGATGCCATGGTGGTCGATTTACCTGCACCATTACCACCAGATAGCGTGGTGACCAAGTTATCGATATCAAATGTCCGGGCGAAAAAACCATTCCAGTTGACCATGGTCAGTGATTGATATTTACCTCTGTCAATCATGCTTCACCTTCTAATTCAGTCTGTTCATCATCATAATCTTGTTCATCTAGCAATGTCGGCTGATTAGGCTCTTCATGATAGACCACTGCTTCACCATCGCGGATAAGGCGCAATTGTGCTTCACGCATATCATCACCGACACGTACGTCAGCACCAAAGCGAAACACCGCTTCGGTAATACGAAACTTCATGGTTTCACCGACGTTAATAATCATGCCTAAACGACGTAAACGGCGCAGCGATGTGCGAACTTTATCGAACAACTTTTCTTTATCGAGATCTGAGCCACTGGCACGATTTGTCACCAGTTTCATCAATTTCTTTTCGTCGGCTAATTGCATGAGCTCTTCATACAATTCTTGGTTAGTAAAAATACCTTCCTGTGCCAAACGCTCTGGACTTAAATAGAGAAAACACAATACCTTACCGACAAGCATATCCAACTCAGATAACACACTACGGCTAATCAACGAGGTTGAACGGGGACGAAGATAGAAAAAACCTTCAGGTGCGCGTACGAGTTCCGTGTTATAGCGCTGGTAAAATAGGGCTAAATCTGTTTCGAAATCACACAAGAAAGTGTGGTTATCCATATCATCACTTGAGATATGACGTCCCGCACGCAATAAGCTGTCTAGTTGCGGGAAAAGCGGATTTGCAATCGCTTTGGCCAGATTATCTGGCATGTATTCATTAGTATCGGTCAATGACATTTGCTTGTACCTTTGCACCAAATTCGTTAATCGCTTTCCAATCGGGCTGCACTGCTTGATAATCAGAATCTGAATATCCTAGGCGCACCGCTTGATCGACAACAATTCTGGCTAAATCAAAATGGTGAGTTCGCGGATGTTCTGCGAGGTAATCACGTAAGACTGAACCCAAATCAATCGGTTTATTATGGTCTTTAAATTCTTTCAGCATTACGCCGACGCGCTCGGCAAGCTCATCATTAATGCGTTCAAACTCTTCATACTCTACTTCTTCAGGTACAATCCCGGTCACTTCATCATCACGTAACACTAACGCTTCATCACGCATATCACGTAAGCGCTCTGCATCAGCAAAAGTGAGGAACCAAGGTTGCTTGAAGAAATCGGTAACAGATTGGCGTAAGCGCTGACTAAAGGCCCTATTTTGGTCCATGTCGATCGCTGTACGAATAAACTTATGAACATGGCGGTCATAACCAATCCATAAATCAATCGCCTGCTGGCCCCAACTGATGATTCTGTCGAGTTTCATCTGTAAACCAAATAAGGTCTCTGCTATAAACTCTAGTTCATCATTACCGTAGATGGTCTCTTGAATATCAAGAATTTGGGTTTGCAATTCATCCCCAGCGGCTTGCAAAGTATCTTGCAATTCTCGCAAGGTTTCTGACGTTTCAGATAATAACGTTTCACAACTTGAAATCGCATCGCGCCAATCTTGATTTAACAGTTCAGCAATTTGGTCTTTCACTAACTGCTGCTGTTCATCCATCACCCGCTGGTTGAGGTCGATTTGATCGAATATTTCGCCCACGGAGTACTTTAATACCCCATAGACATTTTTGCGCCATTCTTGTGGAGTGCCACTTTGTGTCGCCGCTTCAACCGCTTTACTCATTTCTCCAGCCACCATTGAAAGCTGGATAGAAAGCTTGAGTTTAGAAAATTCACGGTGGCGCACATAGTAATCGGTGATACCAATGGCCAAAGGAGAAAGCCGGTAGATACTTGCGCCATCGGTCACTTCGCTAGTGAAACGCCGAATCAAACGCTGTGCTACCAATTCATTAATTGCATTGTTGGCACGAAATGCAGAGGCTTCACCAGTCTCTTCGAACATTCGTGTCACAATTTTAAATGCATCTTGCAGCTCACCTTCCCCTAACTCTTCATCAAAGCGTTCACTACTCAATACAGAGATAGCAATTAAAAACGCCAGACGCTCAGATGTTAGGTTCAGTGAGAAATCGTGCTGTTTCACCCAACCGACTAATTCATCAATCGGCAGTTTGTCAGCAGTATGAGTCAACTCACTCATTCTTATTCCTGTTATTGTTTCTTCTTAGCCCACACATGAATGTATCGGCCTAATGAGAGGTACGGCTCTTGTCGGCAAAATTTTCGTTCTAAAGCCAGTACATCTTCATGTTGGTATTCGCCCATGTTTTGCATATTACCAATATAATCACTAAAACAGCGAATTCCGGTCTTACCACAAATTTCGAACCCTGATTGTTCTATCCATTGGTAAACATCTTCAGGGACTAAGCCTTTCTGCGGTTGTAACTTAAATCTCTTCTTATGGGGCATCCCATTGAGAATGTGGGGAATATTTCCGCACACGACATTTTTGTACACCAGACCGTGATAGTTATAGAACATAATCGATGCCATGCCACCAGGTTTCACTTGATTAAGTAAATTTTCCAGTGCAGGTCTAGGTTCTGCTAACCATTCCATCACGGCATGGAACATTAACATATCAACCGGGCCGGCCAAATGCTCCTGAACCGATTGAACTGGTGAATGGACCAAGCGATATTGCTCAAGTAGCCCATTTTTTTCAATGTCCTGCTCAGCCAAACGTAACATTTCCGAAGATAGATCACATAACGTCACCCGATGACCCAATTTGGCTAATTTTTGGGACATTTGTGCTAACCCACCACCAGCATCTAGAATATCTAAACACTTGTCAGCGACGGGCAAATGAGTTAACAATTGTTCTATGTCTTCCCAAACAATGACTTGGCGGATTTCACCTTTGTCTGAGCCATAGATGTTTTTTGCAAATTTGTGGGCAATATCGTCGAAATTGCGATCTTTAGTCACGGCAGCTTGAGTTATGATAACGAATCGTTCTGCTATTCTGTCATAGGAATGGCAGGAATAAAGAGAGTTTCGTGTATTTTACTGTCAAGTGCTGTTTTTTCGGACTATTTTGGATATGTTTGAGCTGAAAAAAATCATTTCGTCCCTATTTATGCCGCTACCAGCCCTGCTGATAATCGGATTTATAGGCTTATTACTGATCATGTTTACATCCAAACGTAAGAGTGGATGTTTCATTGTGTTATTTTCTCTTACTGGTTTGTTTTTAATTTCATTCCAACCTGTGTCATCCCGTTTGTTGATGCCATTAGAGCGCCAGTACACTGCGTTTCTTCCTGTCGATGAATCCATCGATTACGTTATGGTTCTTGGTAGCGGTCACGTTGTTGACGACCAAATTCCGCCAACATCGGAACTAAGCAGAACGGCTCTGATGCGATTAACCGAAGGCATTCGTATTATGCGCATGTATCCCGGTTCTAAACTGATTTTGTCTGGTTATGCTGGTGGCAGTGAATTTAGCCATGCTCGCATGTTAGCCCAAGTTGCGCTCTCATTAGGAGTACCAAAATCTGAAATAATTTTGTTGGAAACAGCGAAAGACACGTGGGAAGAAGCTCGCCAAGCCGCTGCATTCGTCCAACAGAAAAAATTAGTTTTAGTGACTTCTGCCGCTCATATGAAGCGAGCTTTGTATGAATTTCATTCAGCGGGACTTTCCCCTCTTCCTGCGCCAACCAACTATTTGGCGCAGAAAAACATCGCTCAGCCATGGGAAAAATACACACCTAAAGCACGTTATTTAGAACAAACGGAACGCTATTGGCATGAAACCATGGGCCATTTATGGCAAATTTTACGTGACTGGGTCACTGGTTATCATACACAGGCAATTGGGGCTGCAACCAATACCGATGCCGAACCCGTAGCACCGAGCAGTGACGATAAATAAAGTCGTGTACTGAAATAACATTTATAAAAAAGCCCACAACTTGAATTGAAGTTGTGGGCTTTTTATTCACATTATTGCATCAGTTGCCAGCGAACATATAACCTTCTCCATGCACTGTGACAATAATCTGTGGTGTTTTAGGATCCTGTTCCATCTTCGAACGAAGTCGACGAATCAATACATCAATCGTTCTGTCATTAGGTGCATCAACTCTGTGACTGATCATATTTAATATCGCTTCTCGTGTCAGTACTTGATGAGGATTCGATGCTAATGCCACCAATAATTCATATTCAGCTTTGGTTAATTTTATCGGTTCACCATTTTGACTCAATAATCGACGTTGAATATCAAAAGACCAATCGCCAAAATGTATTTGTTGCTCCGACTGGTCTGCACCACCTTCTCGAGCTTTACTCACACGCCATATTAAGTTTTTCACTCGAACTAATAATTCGCGTAATTCAAAAGGACGAGCGATATAATCGTCAGCCCCCATTTCTAAACCAATAATACGATCGATGCTATCTTCACGACCATTAACAAGAATAATGCCTACATCTGAATGACTGCGTAGTTCCCGAGTGAGCATTAGGCTATCGTCCCGAGCTAGATGAGCATCCATTAATACGACATCAACCAACTGGTGTCTGAGGATTTCACGCATATCACCGCCAGTCTCTGTCTCTGAGACGTGATAGCCTTCTTGTTTGAAGTAATCGACCAGCGTTACACGCGTGTCTGCGTCGCCTTCTACGACTAATAAGTGATAACTCATAGACGTCACTTGATTCCGGTAAATTTAATACCAGTTCATTCTATTCATAGTTGGTAACAATTCTAGAGTTCCGCTACAAAACCTGCTGCTTTATTGATTCAAAACAAGCTTATATAAAGTTTTAGTTTCATTACAATACTCTAAATTGAATATTTAACAGGATGAAACACAACCTTTAACTATTTATATTTAACTCGACTGTAAATAAGGGTCACATCCATAGATAAAAACAAAATATTTTAAATAGTTGTTCATATTTAATAGAATGATTTTTATCTTTTTATTTTGAAGAAATTTTTAAATAAGAGGTTATACCCAAGTAACCTCAAGATGCTGTTTCAGCGGGAATGTATTCGCTCTTAGGCAAGGCACTGATTTGAAGACATAGTCATTCTACGTTGAAAATCAGTAACACAGCCTAGGAGCGAATAAAACTCGCCCTTTGGGAGCTCATCAACAAACCTATTTC
>NZ_WEKT01000048.1:0-43120 GCF_009874545.1 Vibrio eleionomae
TCACAATTATTACTTTTATTTACGCTCTTTTATGAGATCGTTCCCAATTTTAATCTATTAGATATTTCTATTTTTCATAAATTTGATAAATGAAAAAACCGGCCTTTAAGGCCGGTTTCTATTGTATTTAAGATTTAAGCTTAGAAGTCGTAGCTTGCTGATACCACAAAGGTACGAGGTGCGCCTTGTACTAGGTAGTTACTACCAGGGTAACCACCTGTTGAAGCCCAGTAATCTTTATCGGCAACGTTTTCTACTCGTGCACGCAACGTAAGTGGTTTCTTATCAACCATCATCTTATAGCGAGCACCTAGGTCAAAACGAACCCACGATGGGATTTTATTATCGTTATCTTCGTCGATATATTGTGAACCAGTGTAAACACTGCGGCCTTCAAGCGTCAAACCATCAACAAATGGAGTCGCCCATTCTAGGTTTAGGTTAGCGGTAACTTTTGGCACGCCGATTGCTGTATTGCCTTCGTCTTCACCATCATCAGTTTTCACTAGCTCTGCATCGATAAGAGTCACACCACCCAAGACTTTCACTTGATCAAGAACCTTACCGAAACCAGATAGTTCAATACCACGGTTGCGTTGTTCACCGTTATCGGTAAAGGTATTATCAGAGGTGTAACGATAACTTGGTTTGCTAATTTGGAACACGCTCACCGTACCACCGAAATGACCATTGTCGTATTTCGCGCCCATCTCATATTGCTTAGAACGCAGTGGAGACATTACCTCACCAGCATTTGTTACCGAGGAACCATTATTGGTCGCAGACGCTGTATCACCGGGTAATAAAGCTTCTGCATAGTTAGCATATAAAGTCCAATCTAGAGTTGGTTGATAAACAACGCCAGTGAATGGTGTTACTGCATTTTTCGCGTAGCGATCGCCATCTTTACCGTCATACCCATAGCTGATCACATCAATACGCTGATAGCGTCCACCTAGAGTCACTTTCACTTGATCCTCAAACATGGATATCGTGTCCGCTAACGCTAAGCTTGAATAGTTATCACGTTCCGTCACCTTAGGATCGTCTAAGTCACCACCGCTATAGGTAATATCCGTATCTTGACCAACTTGGGAGTAATCATAAAGAGTACCTGCATCTGAATACCCTGTCATAGTATAAGCGTTACCAAGAGCCGCATGATAAGCAGAAGCAGAAAGAACGACACTGTGACCGATGCTGCCTGTCTCAAACTCATGACGTACGCCGGTATCTGCTGAAATAATATTATCTTCACGTACGTTCTCATAGGCATAGATAGATAGATTGCCATCGCTATCGGAAGATGGGTTTGCTAATAAATTGTGCTCTTTACCATGACGACCACCAACCGCTAACCACGCCGAGGTATCATCAGAAAAATCGTATTCACCACGAACAACACCAAATAGTTGTTTTTCATCAGTGTAAGTCCAATCTTGAGCATAGTTGCTAGAAGCATCAGGAGCAGACGGAGCGCTGCTGCTAGGCGTCACACTTGGGCGAGGGCTATCAATATGATGATCTTGGTAACCTAAATCGGCAGACAAACGTAGCTTATCACCTTGATGATCCCACCCAATGGTCATTGCACCTAATTGAGTATCTTCATTATCAATGCCATCCTCGCCATTACGGCCAACAACATTAATGCGTAAACCATCTGATTGATTATCACCAAAACGGCGACTCCAATCCATTGCGGCATAACCTTGGCCACCAGATTGAGTACCAAGTGTTACACGATTAAGCGGTTCACTGCCTGCGCGTTTAGGTACAATATTCACCAAACCACCAATCGCACTGCCACCAGGAGCCGCACCGTTTAGAAACGAGTTCGCACCACGAAAGACTTCCGCACGTTCAATCATTTCTGCAGCAACATACTGTCTAGGCAAGATGCCATAAACTCCATTTAGGGTCATGTCATCAGAATACACGTTAAATCCGCGAATCATGTAAAGCTCTTGGAAGTTACCAAACCCTTTAGCAACTCGAACTGTTGGATCGTTTTGCAACACATCCGCCACACTTTTCGCTTGCTGATCCGCAATCAATTTTGAGGTGTAACTAGTTGATGAAAATGGTGCATCCATCATATCTACGTTACCGAGCAAACCTGCTCGGCTAGCACGGGCAACTTGACCACCTTCGTATTCACCACCGAGATCAACTTGAGAACCATGGACAGTAATCACTTCAGTTTTGTTTGTATCGGCAGATTTCGTTGAATCGGTTGTGGAATCCGCTGACCAAGCGACGGAAGTGGTGCCTAGAGTAAGTGCAGCAAACACACTTAACCCTACACGGGAAAGACGAAACGTAGACATGATAACCCCTGCTATAGAATATGAGTAAATTAATTGTTAATAAGAATTGTTTTTATTAGCACTTATATTATGTTTAATGAAAACTGTTTTCAATAATGAACCGGTTGAATAGGTTAGTAATATCAATAGGATAAAAATGAGAAATACATGAAATACAAGGAGACGCTTAAGCTTTCTCCTCGTATTTAGGAAGGGAGTATTAAAAAGCCAACCGCTGCCTAATTCGATTAAAAATAAGCAAACCTAAAAAGTAGATCGCACCAATAATAGCCACTAATGTCCCAGCAGCCACTTGGTTTGGATACAACACTACTTGCCCCAGCCAATCAGACCACAACATAGCCGTGGCACCGATTAATCCTCCAAGTAACAGTTGCGGTTTTGTTTGTTGAGCCCCCAACATCCGTGCCAAGTGTGGCGCAACTAGACCAACAAACGATACAGGCCCCATGGTTGCAGTCACTACCGCACATAATGCAGCAACAAGAGAAAGCAGTAACAGCGACATTAATGAGGTATTTAAGCCACGAGCCTGAGCAAACTCACGGCTAATAGATAACAAGGTTAACCCACGTGAAGCGGCTAAACTTGCCAGCAACATTGCAGCGATTAATCCAATTAACAGTAGCGCTTGGTTGCCAGTAACACGATAAGTCGAACCCGCCAACCACTGTAAAATTTCGTAGCTATCTTGATTTCCTTTTGCCAAACAAAACTGTACAAAAGCCTGCAATAAAGCCGACATCGCTATACCGGTTAAAATAACGCTAGAAGGTGCATATTGATGTCGACGCCCTAATACGAGCAGCACCACCAATACCGCTAAGCTGCCAATCAATGCTGTTCCCCATTGCATCGACATTAACGATTGACCAAAGAACAAGCTCGAAACAACTAAAGCAAATGTAGCCCCCGAAGAGACCCCTAAAATATCTGGACTCGCTAACGGGTTATAGATCATACGTTGTAAAACCGTTCCCGCTAGAGCTAATCCAAGCCCAGCACCAATAGCCGTCAGAGCGCGAGGCCAACGCAGAGCCCATTGGTAATGAGAAGGAAGACTCCACTGCCAAGCTTGATCACTCGGCTGCAACATAAAGTAGCAACACAAGCCTAGAATAAACACACCAGTAAACAAACCAACCAAACGCCAACTGACATGCTGTAATGACTCAGGCAATTGAACAGCCATCCCATCTTGAGCTTTAAGCTGCCGGCGGCTAAACCAAATCAAAGCAGGCGCCCCTATCGCTGCCGCAGTTACACCACTAGGAACGACTTGTCCTAACCACAGACTGATCAATTGAGCTAAGATATCGGTTATCAAAAGTAGCAGAGCCCCAAAAATCAAACTGGCAAACAGTTCCATCTTAGGTGTCCTCGCCCCCATGGCTCGCACAATATTGGGTGTTAACAAACCAATGAAGCCGATTAGGCCGACAGCTGTAATCGCGGCAGAGACTAACCAAATACCAATAATCATTAAGGTAAAAAACGCGGGTATCACAGCCAAACCACGCGCTTCAGCCCCCTGATGGCCTAAACGCAGTAAGGTTAAAATTCTCGGCGCAAAGATAATCAGTAGCAATGTAGGTAATAGTCGTGGCCATAACCATTGAATCCAGTCCCAACCGTTTTGCGCGAGATCACCCGCGCCCCACATAAACACATTTTGCGCATAGTTTTGATGCAACAAAATAATGGCACTGGCAATGGCCCCGAGCAGAATATTGATCACCATGCCAGAGATTACCATTGGCAACCCAGTCATGTTTTCCATACCTGCAATAAGTAGAATCAAACCAAATGCGACTAAAGAACCGACCATAGCGGCCACTGCGTTATAATCTTTCGCAGCATCCGGCCACCAAATATTAATAATAATGAGCGCCAGCCACGCACCAGAAGAAGTGCCCAGAGTCAAAGGAGATGTCAGGGTATTTTGAGTAAGCTGCTGCATCAAGCTGCCCACTAACCCAAGCATGGCGCCAATCAATAACGTAATAACAGCCCGAGGCAATTGGGCATAAACAAAGTTAAAATCGTTAAACGATTCGGCGCCTAGAGGATGAAACACCAAGTGCCATTGGTGGCTCACAGGTAATGCTTGATTAATTTGCAAGCTGGCAAAAATAGCGATAACAACCAGCGCACAACCTACGACTAATGTTTTCCATGTCATGACTGTGGTGCTACCTCTAACAAGCTGTTGGTAAAGGCTTCTGCAGTAAACATCAATGACATGGCGCCACCGTAACTCCATACCGAAGGCACTGAGTGAATATGGTGATTACGCACAAACGGCATTGCACGCCACAAAATAGAGTGTTGCAGCTCTTTTTCTTGAGCGAATGGCAAAATGTACAGCACATAACCTTGCGTAATGTGCTGCAAAGAAGAAATCGGTTTTTGCGTAATACCCCATTGGCTAGGCGGTAGCTCGATGGCCTGTTTTAAACCAAGTTGATGGAGCACATAATCCGCCATCGAATTTTTGGTGTAGATATACGTTGATGTGGTACTCGCAAACCGCATGGTCACAACACTAGGCAATGTTTGCCCGAAATGTTGCTGTAATTTTGCTTTTAATTGAGTAAAATGAGCCTGCATCTGTGCTAATTTTTTCTTGGCAACCTCTTCTTTACCAAACACATGTGCCAATTGTTTAAATTCTTGAATAGCCACTTCACCCTGATTCACGTCTTTTGAGAAGTTGGTGTAATACAGTACTGGCGCAATCTCTTTTAACCTCGGCATTAATGCCTTCTGCGATTTAGTAATTAAGATCACATCTGGTTTTAACGCAGCAATTTTCTCTAAATTAGGCTCTCCACGAGTCCCTACATTTTGAGTTGACGACGGAATAGCTGGTTTAACTACCCACTCTTTATAAGAATCCACATCCGTTGCTGTCACTGGTGTCACACCTAGTTCAATCACCTGCTCCAGCAGGTTCCAATCTAACACCGCGGCTCTTTGGGGAACGCTTGCTAAGGTATGTTGGCCGAGACTATCGGTGACCGTAATGGGTTTTGCTAAAGCCGTTGCAGTAAGAAAAAAAGAACTCAAAAGAAGTAAGAAAATTCGAGAGCGGGAAAACATTAAGCGCATACGATAGCCACCTTATTCGTCGTCGAGTCATGATTAGGGTGAGGGTGGTCAATCAATTTAATTGGCGTTTGGTAAAGAGAAGATAAGCGCTGCTCATCGTCAAGTTCCGTCGCTGGTCCAGAAAAGGCAATGTGACCTTGTTTAAGAGCAACAATATGAGTGGCATAACGTAACGCAAGATTAAGATCATGCAAAATAACAATCACACCACATCCTTGTTGCTGATTTAATTCCGCTAATAGTGCCATGAGTTGGTATTGATGCTGAATATCAAGTGCAGACGTCGGTTCATCCAAAATTAAAACTGGCGATTCTTGGGCTAATAGCATTGCTACCCACGCACGCTGACGTTCACCACCAGATAACTCATCCACCAGCGCATCAGCAAAAGGTGTCACACCGGTTTTTTCCATTGCATCATCAATAATGGTCGCGTCTTCTTTACGCCAGCGGCCTAATGCGCCACGCCACGGGAAGCGACCTAAACGAACCAATTCTCTTACAGTAAGACCCGCACTCGCAGGCAGTTTTTGCGGCAAAAAAGCCACCTGCTTAGCTAACGCTTTGGTATCGAAACGGCTGATATCCTGATCATTTAATTGCACTAACCCCTTATCGGGATCTTGTTGACCAGAGAGTAAGCTCATCAACGTCGATTTACCTGAACCATTATGACCGAGTACGATGGTCAACTTATCAGTGGGGATGGTTAATTCATCCACCGACAAAATTGTTCTGCCGCCTCGCACCATTTCTACGTTCGATAACGTAAACATCGATTGCTCCTCTTTGCCCTCATTCACCCACAGGAAGATTGAGAACCATTTTAATTATCATTACTATACGGAATTCGCTATTTTACCGATTATTCTCATTATGGAAAGTCGGCTACCCAATACTTCTCCTGTACTTGATACAGAACAAAGGTCTCACACATGTTCCAATGGTTTGAAAACCTCACCGAGGCATTCCCAAATGAGGATCCTCAAAAGCCGCCACACACCCTCGTTGGCTTTTGCCGTTACTACACGCGTGGCTTTGAAAAACCACTGTTAATGATGTCAATTCTCAGTGCGTGTGTGGCCATTGCAGAAGTCATGCTGGTTCGCTATATGGGGGATATTGTCGATATTCTTAGCAGTGCCAATCGACAACACTTTTGGGCTGAACATGGTCACCAATTAGGTATGATGGCTCTATTGGTACTAGTGGCGATGCCGATACTCGCATTTTTTCACTCAATGCTATTGCATCAGACCATATTGGGAAATTACCCAATGTCGATTCGCTGGCTTGTTCACCGCTATTTGCTCAAACAAAGTATTGGCTTCTTCCAACGTGATTACGCAGGACGAGTCGCGACAAAAGTCATGCAAAGCGCGAATGCCGTACGAGAGACAGTCATGAAATTAGTCGACCTTTCGGTGTACATCATTGTCTACCTGATTTCGATGCTGGTGATGATTGGTCAAGCAGACAAAGTATTAGTGATTCCAATTTTGGTGTGGATGGTGATTTATGCATTGATTCAAGTTTACTTTTTGCCGCGCCTAAAAGAAATCTCAACCGCTCAAGCCAATGCCCAATCGAATATGACTGGTCGCATTGTCGATACCTACACCAACATCACCACCGTTAAACTGTTTTCGCACGCATCACGCGAAAAAGATTACGCAGAATCTGGCATGAAGCAGTTCTTACAGACGGTATATCGCCAAATGCGTACTTTAACCGCATTGCTATACAGTGTTGATATCATTAACTATCTACTGTTATTTACTGTTGCAGCCTTATCTATCGAGCTGTGGCTGAGCGAATCCGTCACCGTTGGTGTCATCGCAATTGTTATCAGTATTGCGTTGCGCCTACAAGGCATGTCGAAATGGATTATGTGGGAAGTTCGAGCTCTGTTTGAAAGTATCGGGACAGTTATTGATAGCATGAACACCATTTCCAACGATATTGAAATCGTCGACAGTGCGGATGCAAAACCTTTGGTTGTGAAACAAGGGGCTATTCATTTTAACCATATTGATTTTCGCTACACGGATAGAAAATCCGTTTTTGAGCAGCTCGATCTGCAATTAAAACCTGGAGAAAAAGTCGGTATTGTAGGCCGTTCAGGTGCGGGTAAATCAACCTTAGTGAATTTACTGCTGCGTTTTTACGACATTCAAGCAGGTAACATTCGTATTGATGACCAAGATATTTCGCTAGTAACGCAAGAGTCACTCCGCCAACAAATTGGCCTCATTACACAAGATACCTCGCTATTGCATCGTTCAATTCGCGACAATATTTTGTATGGCGACCCAACCGCCAGCCAAGAACAAGTGATTGAAGCGGCGAAACAAGCGCAAGCACACCACTTTATCGAAGAGCTAAAAGACGAGATGGGTAATAACGGATATGACGTTCAAGTGGGTGAACGTGGCGTCAAATTATCAGGTGGTCAGCGCCAACGTATCGCAATTGCCCGCGTTCTCTTAAAAAATGCCCCGATACTTATCATGGATGAAGCAACATCCGCACTCGATTCAGAAGTGGAAGCCGCAATTCAAGATAACCTAGAAAAACTGATGGAAAACAAAACCGTTATCGCGATAGCACACCGCCTATCAACCATCGCAGCAATGGATCGATTGATTGTTATGGATGAAGGCCAAATTATCGAGCAAGGTTCACACCAAGAACTGCTCGCTAAAAATGGGGCCTATGCTCAGCTATGGAACCATCAAACAGGTGGTTTTATTGGTGATATTTAACGTTTATAACGGGTGAATATTAAAACGCCCCTCCGTTCAAATGAACGGTGGGGCGTTTCTATTTTAGAGCTCATCGATCTATTTTTGGCTAATTTGATACAAGCGATCAGCTTGCTCGCGAGTATCTTGACTCACGCGACGGAACTCATCCGCATCCTTCGCATTTTGATCAGTAATATCACGAATACGGACCGCCATTTCCGCAACATTATCGGTAACACTCACCTGCTCTTCGGTGGCAACTGCGATTTGCGCGCAGCGCTGCTCTATATCAGCAAAAATATCTACCATACGTTCATACTGTTCAAAGGTATGAGAAGCACTGTCATTTACTTTTTGTGAATCAGCTTGGCAAGCAGTTAAAATCGCAACACTCTCTTTTGCCGTATTTTGTAGCTGTGCGATCATTGCTTCAATTTCCGATGCGGATTGTTGTGTACGACTCGCTAGTGTTCTTACTTCGTCAGCCACAACTGCAAACCCACGACCACTTTCACCAGCACGAGCCGCCTCAATGGCCGCATTTAATGCCAGTAAGTTCGTTTGTTCGGAGATCCCCATGATGACATCGAGGATCTGACCAACCTCTTGAGAATTTTTCGACAACTGCTCCACACTGTCAACAGATAGGGTCAGCTTTTCAAACATTTCACTGATCGACTGAGTACTTTGCTCAATCAAGGTGAAACCACTTTGTACCATCGCCGTCGATTCACCAGTGACTTCCGCTACTGCCGTAACGTCTTGAGAAATAGTGGAGGCCGTCGCGGACATTTGGTTGATCGCTGTAGCTAATGCCGTGTTCTCTTCCATCAAACCGCTCGCACGCTGCTGGCTTTCTTGGCTTAACGTATCTAAAGCACTTGAATTTTGTTGAACCACTTTTGCTTCGCGATGTACTTCTTGCAAAATAGCGACGAGATGGTCGCCGTAATCATTAATCGCTTCGCACAGTTCCCCAACTTCATCGCGCGTTGTAATGACCAACTTATCAGTCGTATTGCCGGACGTAATTTGTGTCACTTTTTGGGTAATGAGCTTAATTTGCCCAACTAACTTACTACCAGAAAATAGCAATACGCCGACAAAGACAATCAGCAAGACAATAAAGGCAATATACAGTGTGATTTGCAAACTGTTCACCGCAGCTAGAGCTACACTATCAGGAACAATCACACCCACAACCCATCCCTGTTTAGAGAGCTCACTGTGTACTAATAATGCAGATTCATCAGGAACGACACCTTTCGGTAGCTCTGTTACCGATTGCTGCTTATTCATCAATGCCGCGACTAGAGGTGTAAGGGAGTTATCTTGTTGCTGAATTTGCTGCAACGTTTTCATCGCTAAATCGTTTGAACGCAATAACGGCATACCGATTAACTGTTGAGCTTGGTCAACCAATAGCCCATAACTACCATTCTGCTCATGTTCTGTAATTAAACGTTTCTCAATCCCTGAGAGCTCTACGTCTATTGTCGCCACCCCCCAAAAGGCACCATCACGCTCTATTTTTACAGAACAGGTGACCATCTGAACATTGGAAACAGGGTCAACATACACTTCAGACCAAACACACTGCCCTGGCTTAGCCGCTTTTGCCGAGGTATACCATGCTTCTTGCTGATAAGGAGCAGCATCTGCCGCGTTGTAATCATCTAGCAAAGAAAAATCACCGGAACTTGTTTTCGCCCAAAATAGCGAGTCTTTGGCTTTATTGGTATCCAATTTATTTGGTTCAGGCCAGATACCACCACCAGCGATCCCGCTACCACTTTTCACTAACGAGGCAACATGCTGCTCAATCATCTGGCGATCAAGAGGCAAGCTTTGTGCGAGTGCCGCCATGCTACGTGTCAACGTGGCATTTTCCGTGAGGTTCTCAGATAAATTATCAGCAATAACTTGTGCTTGTAGTTGTGCTTTTTGGATGGCTTGCTTTTGAATAAGAGGGGTAACTTGAAAATGCACGACAGCGTATAACACAGCTAATGCTGCAATAAATAAGGTGGCACTGCCCAAATACAACTTTTGACGTATAAGCATGGCATACTCCTTTGCCAAGAAGACAAACTTCTATGAATTTAGATGCTCATTCCACTCAATTAAGTGTGGGATTAGTTCCATTAAACACAATGTGATTAATAAATGTCCATGTTTATTTTAGAATTCGTTAAAGTAATTAAGTCCAAAATTTGAAGAAAATCACGAAAAATGCGAGAAAAAGGAATTTTGTGGAATCGCCATCAATGATTGGAAGTGATTTGAGTAATAAATTGGGTAATGAACTGTAGCTCTTCTTGTCCTTCATGAGCAGATAACGTTTCAAGCCAAACGGCTTCGCTGTAATACTCCGCTTTAAGTAGCAAACGGCAACCTTCAAAGTCAATTAACCAAATATGTAAATCCGCGTGACTCTGTTTTTCAACCACTTGCGCCGATAATATCGAGAGTAATTGTTCCGCAATTGATTCAAAATCATCAAACTCAAATCGTGGCGCGGCTAACACCAGTTTGCCGGAATCGGGTTGATAATCTCTGACACTCCAATTAGCCATGATGAGTCAAATGCTCCTGAATTAAATCAAGGAATGGATCTGCGTATTTGTCCAATTTACGCTGGCCGACGCCATTGACCGCCAGCATTTCACCGTATGACGTTGGCAACATCTCAGCCATTTCAATCAAGGTTGCATCACTAAATACCACATAAGGTGGCAATCCATCTTCATCGGCAATGGCTTTTCTTAGCTTACGTAGCTTAGCAAATAACGGCTTATCGTAATTTTTACTCGATAATTTATCTGCTTTCGCTGATCGAGCGGCAGTATCTAAACGTGGAACAGCCAGTTCAAGTTCCACATCACCACGCAAAACCGGGCGAGCTTCTTCGGTTAGCTGTAATGTTGAGTTCCGAGTAATATTTTGGTGTAGCAAACCTTTATGGATTAACTGGCGAAAAATACTCACCCAATAGTCATGGCTATGATCACGTCCTAACCCATAGGTAGAGATTTTGTCGTGGCCATTTTCACGAATACGGATATTTTGCATACCTCGTAACACTTCAACCACATAGCCGATGCCATAATTCTGGTTCACTCGATATACGCAAGAAAGCGCTTTACGAGCCTCTTCTGTGGCGTTAAAACGCTTGGGTGGGTCTAGGCAAACATCACAGTTACCACACGGCTCTTCGCGGTATTCTCCAAAATAATTCAACAGTACCTGACGACGGCAAGTCTGCGCTTCCGCGAAACTGCTCATCGCATTTAATTTATGAGTTTCAACCTGCTTTTGCGGCCCATCTGGCTTTTCATCTAACATACGACGCAGCCAAGTCATATCTGCTGGATCGTACAGCATAACAGCTTCTGCAGGTAAGCCATCACGCCCAGCGCGGCCTGTTTCTTGGTAATAAGATTCGATGTTACGAGGAATATCAAAGTGTACAACAAAGCGCACATTGGGTTTGTTAATCCCCATACCAAAGGCAACGGTAGCGACAACAACCTGAACATCGTCTCGTTGAAATGCCTCTTGTACCCAGGCACGCTCATCCGTTTCCATCCCAGCATGATACCCAGCGGCACGAATGTGGTTATTGCACAGTTTTTCAGTCAGCATTTCGACTTTCTTGCGACTGCCACAATAAATGATGCCACACTGCCCCTTCTGCGTAGCCAAATAGCGAATCACTTGTGAGACCGGCTTATGCTTTTCCATTAAGGTATAACGGATGTTTGGGCGATCAAAACTGCCCAGATAAACATGAGGGTCGTTCAGGCTTAAACGAGCCAGAATATCACTGCGGGTGGCTTCATCAGCAGTAGCCGTTAATGCCATCACAGGTACATGCGCAAACTGACGCTTTAACTGGCCTAATGCTGCATATTCAGGTCGAAAATCATGTCCCCACTGAGAAATACAGTGGGCTTCATCAACCGCGATCAAAGAGAGATTCATTGTCTCTAAACGCTCAATGAAATCATTGGTCAGAACACGTTCTGGAGACACGTACAATAACTTGAGGTGACCTGCATGAATGCGCTGATAGACTGACATCAGGGCTTCACGAGACATTGTCGAGTTGACACACTCAGCCGCAACGCCATTTGCCTTAAGTTGATCGACTTGGTCTTTCATCAAAGAAATCAGCGGCGAAATAACCAAGGTAATACCATCGTGCACTAACGCTGGAATTTGATAACAGAGAGACTTCCCACCACCCGTGGGCATAATAACTAAACTATCTCGTCCATTTACCGCCGCATCAATCACCTCTGCCTGCCCGTCACGGAAACTTTGATAGCCAAAGACATCACGTAAAACAGAAGCCGGTGTTGGTGAAGAGTCGGATTGTTCGGAGGATAAGGTAGCAGTCATGAAGATCTCTGTTGTAAGCCTAAGGCGTACACACTAATGATAAAAAATAAGACTCGGTATTGTAGTGGGGTTCGATGGTGAATAAAACCGCAAATTCGTCGCGGTTTCGATCTATCCCCCAATAACACCCGTTAATTGTGGTTGGCCACTCCATTTTTTACCATCAATCCCCATGTAAATCTTAATGAATGTATTAGTGCCATCACTCACATTCAGAATAAATATGAACCAGAACGAATAATTATCATTCTGGCTCTAGATCTTTATCTCAGGTGCTGTCACTCTCAAACGTGATTAAAAACAAGGAGATGAATTATATGCAGTGGATGATTAAGTGGCTCGCCCTTTCCGGGCTAGCCCTGACCTCAAGCACTTATGCCGCTGGACAAGCCGCTGATGCATTTGCACCAGAAAAAAGTACCGGAGTTGAAGATAAATCGTTAGTGACATCTCAGCACTGGATGGTTACAGCAGCAAACCCACACGCATCGCAAGTCGGTGCCCAAATATTACGTGAAGGTGGTAATGCCGTAGATGCCATGGTTTCGATGCAATTGATGTTAGGGTTAGTTGAACCTCAGTCATCTGGCATTGGTGGTGGTGCATTCATGGTCTATTGGGATGCAAAACACAAAAAACTCACTTCCTTTGATGGACGAGAAACGGCTCCACTTGATGCTAAACCCACTCTATTTCAAAACGAAAAAGGAGAGCCACTCTCTTTTTATGATGCTGTCGTAGGTGGTCGATCTGTTGGGACTCCTGGTGTCGTAAAACTGCTTTGGACCACCCATGAGAAATACGGAAAACTCCCATGGAAACAATTAGTCGCGCCAGTGATCAAAGTCGCTCAAGAAGGCTTTAAAATCAGTCCTCGCTTAGCCAAACTTATCGCGGGAGATCAAGAAAAGCTGAGTCGCTATCCTGACACCCGCCATTACTTTTTTAATGCTGATGGCTCACCGAAAACCGTCGGTACTTTATTAAAAAACCCAGAGTACGCAGCCACATTAACCGCCATTTCTGAAGGTGGCGCCGATGCGTTTTATCATGGACAAATAGCCAAAGACATTGTTGAACATGTTCAAACTGCTAAGGGAAATCCGGGAGTCTTAAGCCAAAAAGATTTCGATACTTATCAGGTGAAAGAACGCGAGCCCGTCTGTACCGGTTATAACAGCTACGATATCTGTGGCATGGGACCTCCTACTTCAGGTGGCATGACTGTTGGACAAATAGTGGGGATGACTCAATATTTTGATCTGCCCAAATGGGGCCCCAATAGTGCTAAGTCATGGCAAGTCATTGGCGATGCATCACGCCTCGCGTTTGCTGACCGTGGTATGTACATCGCAGATGAAGATTTTGTACCAATGCCAAAACAAGGCTTATTGAATAAGGATTACATTAAACAGCGTGCTGCTCTTATCCATCCAGGCAAACCTCTTAAAGACGCTTCAGCTGGCACACCAATTTGGCAACATGCCCAAGTGCGTAGTCCTGATGAGTCAATAGAACTGCCTTGTACTAGTCATTTCAATATTGTCGACCGCGAAGGTAACGTGATCTCGATGACTACTTCCGTCGAAAATGTATTTGGCTCGCGTCTAATGGTGCATGGCTTTATTTTAAATAATGAACTCACAGACTTCTCATTCCGCTCTCAAGTCGACGGTAAGCCAGTTGCAAACCGAGTTGAGCCAGGTAAACGTCCTCGTTCTTCTATGTCCCCAATGATTGTCTTGCATGATAAACAACCGTACTTGGCGATCGGTTCACCAGGTGGTAGCCGAATTATTGGTTATGTAGCAGAGGCCATCATTGCTCACCTTGCATGGGGAATGGATATTCAACAAGCCGTCAGCTTGCCTCACATTCTCAATCGATTTGGCCCAATGGAGTTAGAGAAAGGCACAGGTGCAGAAACATTGACGACCCGTTTACAGAAAATGGGTTATCAAGTCAAAGTGCAAGATCTTAACTCAGGTTTACACGCAATACGTGTCACTGATCACGGTTTAGAAGGCGCTGCCGATCCTCGCCGTGAAGGGGTTGCGATAGGCGAATAAGCCTTACATGGCAGATCGCCCGATCAATTTGTAAGAGATCTCTCACAAGGACGTGAGGAAAACTCTCTTTTTACGTGGGATTAAATACCATTAAAAATATTAACTTGTTGTTTTTAAATAAAAAACATCATTTGTATTCGATTTCACTAGGGATAATATCTCGATCTGCCATTGCTCGTTAGGGGTAAATCAGTATGATGAATCTTGTCGACAGGATGCTGACACGGATTGGAAAAACCACGGATTTGGTTATCTTCAGGATGAAGAATCGATTACTTAGGATGAGTAATCGGCAAGGATAGCGAAGTGGACATTGAACGGACTCGATTAGTTACTAGGATGGTAGCTACAAGGGAATGACAATGGAAACACCTCTGGATGAGGTAAGGACTTAACATCAGGATGATGTCAGGGACACCGCTCAAGGAACAAGTGATGAGAGCTAACTAGGATAGTTAGTGGACCAGGATAGGTCAAGGACACCGCTAGGAAGGCGACGAACGGATTAAGCTGAAGGATTCAGCACACTTATCAAGGAATAGATGCAGGGAGCACCTATTAGTAGCTGGATTGCTGCGAGTAAGACTATGACCCCGATGGGCTTTTGCCCTCGGGGTTTTTCTTTTTAGTCACGCTATCATTTTCCGTCAGTACTATCCCTGCAATGCACTGACCAAAACGCACAATAATCTGCTTTCCCTCTATAAAATAGTCACCCAATAAAAAACCCCAGTCGCTGATGCATACTGAGGTTTAAGGCGCTCTCTTACTTAAAACGTCTGACTACATTTTTTCTAACTTCGCATAAGCGGTAACTAGCCATTTAATCCCTTCGCCATTAAACGCGACTTGTACTCGGCTCTGAGCACCACTGCCTTCAAAGTTAATGATAGTGCCTTCACCAAACTTAGGATGTTTCACGCGAGCACCTAGAGTAAAGCCTGTCTCGTTAAAACTTTCTTTCACCACCGTTTGACTGAAACGACCACTAGAAGCAGGTCGACTCACCTGTGCTTTCATGCGCACTTCATCTAGGCAGTTCTCTGGCATCTCACGAATAAAGCGCGATGGTTTATGGTATTTGTCTTGCCCGTACAAACGACGCATTTCTGCATACGTGATATAGAGCTTTTCCATCGCCCGAGTCATACCCACATAGCACAAGCGACGTTCTTCTTCTAAACGCCCTGCTTCTTCAGCTGACATTTGACTTGGGAACATGCCTTCTTCAACACCAACCATAAATACAAGCGGGAATTCTAGACCTTTTGCACTGTGCAACGTCATTAATTGCACTGCATCATCAAACTCGTCGGCTTGACCTTCACCGGCCTCTAAAGCTGCATGAGTCAAAAATGCGTTTAACAACGTCATTTCCTCAGCTTCTTTAGGCTTTTCATATTGGCGAGTTGCTGTGACCAACTCTTCTAAGTTTTCTAAACGAGCTTTGGATTTTTCACCTTTCTCTTGCTCATACATAGTGTACAAGCCTGATGCATGAATCACATGGTTGGTTTGTTCGAAAAGTGGTAACTCAGCCGTATCATCTTCCAGCGCATTAATTAGTTCTACGAAACGGCTTAAAGCCGTTGCTGCCCGGCCAGCAAGTACTTTCTCTTCAAGAAGAGCAACACTGGCTTCCCATAAAGTACAACCGCGATCACGAGCCGCAAAACGAATCGTTTCTAAGGTTTTTTCACCCAACCCGCGCGTTGGTGTATTCACCACACGCTCGAACGATGCATCATTGTGACGGTTAGCCATTAAACGGAGATAACACAAGGCATCTTTCACTTCTTGGCGTTCGAAGAATCGCATCCCACCATAAATACGATATGGCAGATTACTTTGTAGCAAGGCTTCTTCCAGCACGCGAGACTGGGCGTTATTACGATACAAAATAGCACTGTCGGTGAGTGCCCCACCTTTGTCTTGCCAATCTTTAATTTTATTGACGACAAAACGCGCTTCATCTAATTCGTTATAAGCTGAATACACCGAAATAGGTTCGCCTTCGCTACCATCAGTCCACAACTCTTTACCCATTCGCTCAGTATTATTTGAGATCAAGGTGTTCGATGCTTCCAAAATCGTTTTTGTTGAACGGTAGTTCTGTTCAAGACGAATAGTATTAACGCTTGGAAACTCTAAGGTGAATTTCTCAATATTTTCAACTTTAGCACCACGCCAACCGTAAATGGATTGGTCATCATCGCCGACAATCATGACATGAGTGTCAGCGCCAGCCATCATACGCAGCCATGCATATTGGATATTGTTGGTATCTTGGAATTCATCGACCAGAATGTGTTTAAAGCGAGCTTGATAATGTTCTCGGATAAACTTGTTATCACGCAGCAGCTCTAATGCACGCAGTAATATTTCGGCAAAATCGACCAAACCTGCACGATCACACGCCTCTTGATAAGCACTATAAATCTGCAAATAGGTTTGCGTCACAGGATCATGGTAAGCATCAATATGAGAAGGACGTAATCCTTCATCTTTTTTACCATTGATCCACCAAGATACCTGACGAGGTTGCCACTGTTTCTCATCTAAGTTCTGCGCTTTAATTAAACGACGCAATAGACGCTGTTGGTCTTCTGAATCAATAATCTGAAAATCTTCAGGTAATTTGGCATCAAGATAATGGGCGCGCAAAATGCGATGGCAAATACCATGGAATGTGCCATTCCACATGCCTGAAGCACTTCCCATCATTAGCTCTTCAATCCGGCCACGCATCTCGGCTGCCGCTTTATTCGTGAAGGTCACCGACATGATGGAAAATGGTGACGCCTGCTCAACAGAGAGTAACCAAGCAATACGGTGCACCAGCACCCGCGTTTTACCACTACCTGCCCCCGCCAGTACGAGAAGGTTTTCGAGTGGAGCGGCTACAGCTTCACGTTGTTTGTCGTTTAAACCGTCGAGTAAAAGAGAGGGATCAATCATGGTTAAGCTACTGGTTATTTATACATAATGGCAAAGAGTATAACCCTAAATGGCACCAAGATGCTCGTGTTGTAGGCAATTTCTTTTTCAAGAGAAGGGAATTTGCGAGAAAGGAAACATTCCACATCAGCGAGAGGGGCTGATGCGGAAAAATTTTTATTCAACTTAAGATGGCAGATCAGTCGGTTGATTGGTTGGCATAACATTACCGAAATGTGGGCCACCATGCATTCCTGGCATTGGAATACAACCAGACATACCTGCAACCACTGCTAGCACAAGCAAACCTTTCATTAAAGTTTTCATATGATGACTCCTAAACAATTCATCTTGCTGAACGATTTTACAGCAAAATTCACGAAGGAAAACCCAGCAAAAACGTGGAGAAAATCGCCTAACAAGTGGTGAAACTGGTGCCAACATTCGAGACAGCCCAGCACCTACCCCTCTGAAATTCATCTTGTGATGTAACAAAATAGCTTTGGTAAACAAAGAATTAAAATAAAATTATTTTGAACAGTGTTTCTTATTTTAAGATGGGAATTTTTCTAAAATTCTCATCGAGTTGAAGGCATTGACGCTAAAAGCTGGCTAATAACATTTACAGAAATTTACTCTGCTTGAATAAAAATCAAGGCTGCAACGCTCCATTTCTTTGCGCCAAAAACAAAACAGCCTCGCAAATGCGAGGCTGATTTAATAAGAATTAGCTTATGCAGCAATTCCAGCATGACGCAGAAGCGCATCAATTTTTGGCTCACGACCTCGGAAGCGTTTGAATAGCTCCATAGGCTCTTCGCTACCACCCATTTCAAGAATGTTATTCAAGAAACTTTGACCAGTTTCTGCATTGAAAATACCGTCTTCTTCAAAGCGTGAATACGCATCCGAAGAAAGAACTTCAGCCCATAAATAGCTGTAGTAACCTGCGCTATAGCCACCAGCAAAGATATGACTAAAGCCATGTGAGAAACGATTCCATTCTAAGCTTGGTAGAACCGCGACTTTCTGTTTCACTTCCGCTAGCGTTTCCAATACACGAGGTCCCACTTCTGGGTCGTAATTGGTGTGCAGAGTGAAATCAAACAAACCAAATTCAAGCTGACGCAAGATAAACATCGCAGACTGGAAGTTTTTCGCAGCGAGCATCTTATCTAACATCTCTTTTGGTAGCGGCTCACCCGTTTCGTAGTGACCAGAAATAAACGCAAGCGCCTCTTCTTCCCAGCACCAGTTTTCTAAGAACTGACTTGGCAGCTCAACCGCATCCCAAGGTACACCATTAATACCCGATACAGAGCCAACGCCAACTTGAGTCAGCATATGGTGAATACCATGCCCCGTCTCATGGAAGAGCGTCACAACTTCATCGTGGGTAAATAACGCAGGCTTATCACCAACAGGACGGTTGAAGTTACACGTTAGGTAAGCAACTGGAGTCTGCAGCTCGCCATCTTTGGTAATGCGTCGCACACGGCATTCATCCATCCATGCGCCACCACGTTTATGTTCACGGGCGTATAAATCAAGATAGAAACTACCGCGCAGTTGCTCGTTGCTATCAAAGATATCGAAGAAACGGACCGATTCATGCCAAGTTTCGACGCCTGTACGCTCAACAACCTTCATACCAAACACGCGGTTTAGGACTTCAAATAGACCATTAACAACTTTGTCTTCAGGGAAGTAAGGACGCAGCTCTTCATCAGAGATTTGGAATAGGTGCTGTTTCTGTTTTTCACTGTAATAAGCGATGTCCCATAACTGCAGCTCGGTAACACCAAACTCTTGTTCAGCGAATTGGCGTAGCTCTTCAACTTCGCGTTCACCTTGAGGCTTCACTTTCACCGCTAAGTCGTTAAGGAATTTCAGTACCTGTTCTGGCGATTCAGCCATTTTGGTCGCTAGTGATTTTTCACTATAAGAGTTAAAACCAAGCATACGTGCAATTTCATGACGTAGTTTTAGCTCTTCCGCCATCACTTCAGTGTTATCCCATTTACCCGCATTCGGGCCACGATCTGAAGCTCGAGTCACATACGCTTCGTAAAGTTCTTTACGTAGTGCTTGGTTATCACAATAAGTCATAACAGGTAAATACGAAGGAATATCCAGTGTTAATAGATAACCGTCGATGCCTTTTGCTTCAGATGCAGCCTTCGCCGCTGCTAATGCAGACTCTGGCATACCAGACAGTTCTTTTTCGTCGGTAACCTGTTTGCTCCACCCCATGGTGGCATCCAGTACATTGTTAGAGAATTTCGAACCTAGCTCAGAAAGGCGTTTGCTGATTTCACCATAACGTTTTTGCTCTGCAACAGGCAGACCAATACCAGACAGTTCAAAATCACGTAGTGCATTTGTGATGGTTTTCTTTTGTGCCTGAGTGTAACCCGCAAATTCAGCACTCGCTTTAATCGCTTTATAGGCTTGGAACAGACCTTTGTGTTGACCAACCCAAGTGCCATATTCTGATAATAAAGGTAAACAGCTTTCATAAGCTTCACGCAGCTCTTCGCTATTCATCACTGAGTTCATATGACTCACAGGTGACCAAATACGGCTTAGGCGATCATCCACTTCTTCGATCGGCGCTATCACGTTGTCCCAAGTAGGCTGAGTATTCTCTTTAAGAACAGCTTCAATTTGTGTCCGACAATCTTCAATTGCTTTCTCAACAGCCGGCTTAACATGTTCCGGTTTAATCGCTGAGAACGGTGGCAAATCCGTAAAAGTAAGAAGTGGATTAGACATATGACGTTCCTTTTTCAGTAAAACGGTGGGTCGCTAAATTTCGACCGAGACAATTAGTTAAATATAGGTAGATTAAGTAATTTTCAATAGTGATGCTTACGATAAGTTCACAATTGATACTCGAAGCTCTCCTGCATGACTCTCCAAAAGCCGAACGTTAACGTATATAATCATGTTTATATTTTATCTACTGATGATCGCCCGAACCGGGTTTTGAGAGAATAATTTGCTAAGTTATCGTCACAGCTTCCACGCTGGCAACCATGCCGATGTCGTTAAGCACATCGTACAAAGCTTGATCTTGTCTTCGTTACAACAGAAAGAGAAACCTTTCGTTTATCATGATACGCATTCAGGTGTTGGCCGTTACGATCTCACCCATGAATGGTCAGAAAAAACAGGCGAATACAAACAAGGTATTGCGCGCTTATGGCAGCAAAATAATATTCCAGAAGACATTCAAAGTTACCTCGATGCAATCCGCGAACTCAATAACGATGGCGAACTGCGTTACTACCCAGGCTCTCCTCGCGTAGCACGTACTCACTTACGTCCACAAGATCGCATGGTGTTAACGGAATTACACCCGAGTGACTACCCACTTTTAGAACAAGAGTTCCATCGCGATCGACAAGTAAAAATCTTTAAAGAAGATGGTTTTGCTCGCTTAAAAGCCAGCTTACCGCCCCAAGAGCGTCGTGGATTAGTTTTAATCGATCCACCTTATGAGTTAGCTCACGAATATCGTGACGTAGTGAATGCTATCGCACAAAGTTACAAACGTTGGGCAACAGGCATTTACGCTATTTGGTATCCTGTGGTCAATCGCTGCGATATCGAAGATATGATCGAAGGATTAGAAGCTTTAGGTATTCGTAAAATTTTACAAATAGAACTGGGTGTATCTCCCGATACCAATGAACGAGGCATGACTGCCTCTGGCATGATCGTGATTAACCCGCCGTGGAAATTAGAGAGCCAGATGAAAGTTGTTCTTCCATTTCTGCAACAAGCGATTGCACCAGCAACAGGCCACTTTAAGGTAGACTGGATTGTTCCTGAATAATCAGGCATAACAAATAGCAGAAACGAAAAAGCGGTAAGAAAACTTGAGTTCGGTAATTCGATCCCAATCTCATTAGGTTAACAATGAAATGGCGCTCACGACATTGAACTCGTTCTCAACCGAGTATCGGAGTGACTAAAAATGGAGAAAGTAATGGCAACGCATTTTGATTATATCTGTATCGGTGGTGGCAGTGGCGGTATCGCTTCAGCTAACCGTGCAGCCATGTACGGCGCCAAAGTCGCGCTGATTGAAACCAAAGATCTTGGCGGCACTTGTGTCAACGTTGGTTGTGTTCCAAAGAAAGTAATGTGGCATGGAGCGCAAGTTGCAGAAGCAATGAACCTCTACGCAGCCGACTACGGCTTTGATGTTGACATCAAAAAATTTGATTGGGGCAAGCTTGTTGAAAGCCGCCAAGCGTATATTGGTCGAATTCACCAATCTTACGACCGCGTATTGGGTAATAACAAAGTGGAAGTTATCCGTGGCTTTGCAAAATTTGTAGATGCCAAAACGGTAGAAGTAAATGGCGAACATTACACCGCAGATCATATTCTTATCGCAGTGGGTGGCCGTCCAACCATTCCAAACATCCCAGGCGCGGAGTACGGCATTGATTCCAATGGCTTCTTCGAACTGAAAGAACAGCCAAAACGTGTTGCTGTTATTGGTGCTGGTTACATCGCTGTAGAAATTGCTGGTGTGCTCAATGCACTTGGTACAGAAACACATCTATTCTGCCGTAAAGAATCCCCACTGCGTTCATTCGATCCTATGGTTATCGAAACCTTGGTTGAAGTCATGGAAGCAGAAGGTCCAAAACTTCATACGCACAGCGTGCCAAAAGAAGTGATCAAAGAAGCCGATGGTAGCCTTACCGTTCACTTTGATAACGGCAACAGCCAAAACGTCGATCAACTAATTTGGGCGATCGGTCGTCACCCAGCAACAGATGCGATCAATTTAGCAGCAACAGGTGTAGCGACTAACGAACGCGGCTACATTAAAGTTGATGAATACCAAACCACTAACGTTGACGGTATTTACTGCGTTGGCGATATCATGGAAGGCGGTATTGAATTGACCCCAGTGGCGGTAAAAGCAGGTCGTCAACTATCAGAACGTCTATTCAATGGTAAGAAAGATGCCAAGATGGACTATGATCTGGTACCAACCGTGGTATTTAGCCACCCTCCAATCGGAACCATTGGTCTAACTGAACCTGAAGCTATCGCTCAATACGGTGAAGAAAACGTTAAAGTGTACAAATCAGGCTTTACCGCCATGTACACCGCAGTGACTCAACACCGCCAACCTTGTAAGATGAAGCTAGTTTGTGCGGGCCCTGAAGAAAAAGTAGTTGGTCTACACGGCATTGGTTTCACTATGGATGAGATGATCCAAGGTTTCGGTGTAGCAATGAAGATGGGCGCAACCAAAGCAGATTTTGATTCTGTGGTAGCAATTCACCCGACAGGTTCGGAAGAATTTGTAACAATGCGTTAGGCACAAAGCTTTACATTTCAAGCATGGCTATCTGGTTAGCCATGCTTTTTCTTATCTCTTTCGTCAATTTATCCTTCCTTGATATTTTCATTCCTTTACGCCTTAAAAATTTCATAAAAGAATCACGTGCTGATATTCAACATATAGCCCACTCATACAGTATAAAATATTTATCACTTTGCTTTATATAAATAAAATTCTGCTATTCATTTCAAAAATCACCTATTTACACTACTAATCGAGTGATTATTTTTTGCGTAAGACCATTGTTTTATGGTGATAAAAGAGGAAGATGAGCATTAACAAAACCTTGCTATCTATACTTAAGCCGTTATGCTGATTTTAAGCGTACGGAATATACACAGCGATCAAGTTTAAAACGGTCAACACGGAGTGTTAACCTTGTATTAACCCTCCCCAGACTAGAATTTTATGATTCTATCCAAATACCATTATTCACCGAACTTAACGTTTATAAAGACTTAGGTGCTTAGTCTGTCATTTTTGCTGTGAAACTATAGATAATGCAGCACGTCAGTGGTAAGCACAAAATAATTGTTATCAGGAGATAAACTATGACGAAAGTCTTGCCTAGATACCGCAATTCTATGATTGCCATAGGCTTAGCGTTGGCATTGACAGGCTGCCAGAAGGAAGCCTCAGACAACGTCACCAATCAACAACCTCAAGCAGTTGCTGTCGACACGGTTGTTCTTCACTCTCAGCCAATTGAAATTACCGATCAATTACCAGGCCGCACTAGCGCATACCGCGTTGCTGAAGTACGTCCTCAAGTTGAAGGTATTATTATTAAACGTCTGTTTGTTGAAGGTAGTAACGTTGAGAAAGGCGATGTTCTTTACCAAATCGACCCAGCAACTTATGAAGCAAACCTAGAAAGTGCTAAAGCAGATTTAGCCTCTGCTCAAGCCACCTTAGTTAAATCTAAGCTGCAAGCAGATCGTTACGCTGGCTTGGTAAAAAACCGAGCTATCAGTGAACAAGATTATGAAGACGCCATGGCCACTTATCGTGCGGCACAAGCTTCTGTTCTTGCTGCGAAAGCCGCTGTAAAAACAGCACAAATTAATTTGGATTACACCAAAATCAAAGCGCCAATTTCTGGTCGTATCGGTAAATCAACCGTGACTGAAGGTGCCTTGGTAACGGCAAACCAATCTGACTACCTAGCAACCATTAGACAGCTTGACCCACTTTACGTTGATATTTCTCAGCCAAGTAGCACTGTGCTAAAACTTCGCCAACGCGCTAAAGCACAAGGCGGTGATGATGCGAAAAATCCTAAGTTAACAGGTATTACACTAACACTGGATGATGGTAGCAAAGTTGACCAGAAAGCAACCCTACAATTTGCAGATGTTTCTGTTAACGAGTCAACAGGTACTGTAAACCTTCGTGCACTACTTCCAAACCCTGACGACACTCTGTTACCTGGATTATATGTTCGTGCAACTGTTCCAGTAGATTACAAAGCAAAAGCGTTCTTGGTTCCTCAAGCAGCAGTTTCTCGTGACACGCAAGGTCGTGCACACGTCAATATCGTCAACAGCAATAACAAAGTTGAAGACCGTGTTGTCGAAGCTGACCGTGTGATGGGTCAAAACTGGTTAGTAACCAGTGGCCTTAAGGACGGCGATCAAGTCGTTGTTACTGGTTTACAAAAAATCCAGACAGGTAGCTTAGTTGCACCGAAAGAAGTAGACAAAAAATAGGAATTCTGTTTTATGGCTCGTTTTTTCATCGATAGACCCATCTTTGCTTGGGTTGTCGCGATCTTGATTATGCTCGCGGGGATTCTGTCTATTGAAACCCTACCTATTGAGCAATATCCGCAGATCGCTCCACCATCAGTTACCATTTCTGGTACCTATACTGGTGCTTCTGCCAAAACGGTAGAAAGTAGTGTTACTCAGGTTGTCGAACAAAACATGAATGGTATCGATAACCTGTTGTACATGTCTTCTAGCAGTGACTCATCAGGTCAATTCCAAATTCAGTTAACCTTTGCTACAGGTACCGACCCTGATATAGCTCAGGTCCAAGTACAGAACAAACTGAGTGCGGTGGAATCCACCTTACCCGATTCGGTGGTCGACTATGGTATTACTGTAGCGAAATCGACGTCGAGTTTCTTAATGGTGGTCGGCTTCATATCTGACGATAACTCAATGAATAACAATGAATTATCTGATTATGCCGTATCCCACATTAAAGACCCATTAAGCCGCGTACAAGGTGTTGGTGAAGTTCAAGTATTCGGTGCTCAGCACTCAATGCGTATATGGTTAGATCCAAACAAATTGAACAAATTTAATCTAACACCAAGTGATGTAACTAGCGCCATTTCAAGCCAAAACACGCAAGTGTCTGTCGGCTCTTTAGGTGGTACTCCGGCTGTGAAGGGGCAACAAATAACTGCGACCATTACGGCTCAAGGACGTTTACAAACTGTTGAACAGTTTAAAAATATCCTGCTAAAAGTTCAAAGCGATGGTTCACAGGTACGCGTCCAAGACGTCGCTCGCGTTGAGATTGGTGGTGAAAGCTATACCGCCGTTGCCCGTTATAATGGCAAGTACTCAACCGGTATCGCGATCAAACTTTCCAGTGGTGCTAACGCCCTTGATACCGCTGAGAATGTGAAAGCAAAAATGGCTGAACTTTCACCTTACTTCCCACACGGAATGAAGGTTGTTTACCCATTTGATACCACACCATTCGTTAAAATCTCTATCGAAGAAGTTGTTCACACTCTCGCAGAAGCCGTTGTGTTGGTATTCATCGTGATGTTTGTGTTCTTGCAAAACTTCCGCGCGACATTAATACCAACCATTGCTGTGCCTGTCGTACTGCTTGGTACGTTCGGTATTATGGCTAGCTTTGGCTACTCGATTAACACCTTAACCATGTTTGGTATGGTGCTGGCGATTGGCTTGCTGGTGGATGATGCCATCGTGGTGGTCGAAAACGTGGAACGTGTGATGGAAGAGGATGGCTTATCGCCACTCGAAGCGACACGTAAATCCATGGGTCAGATCACCGGCGCCTTGGTGGGTATCGCTCTGGTATTGAGTGCCGTATTCGTTCCAATGGCTTTCTTTGGTGGCGCATCCGGTGCTATTTACCGTCAGTTCTCACTAACGATCGTATCAGCAATGGTTCTATCTGTTCTGTGTGCGATGATTCTGACACCAGCATTGTGTGCAACGATCTTAAAACCTCGCCGTCAAGGTGAAGTCCATATCACGAAAGGGCCATTTGCTTGGTTTAATAATAGCTTCAATAGTGGTACAGATCGCTACCAACGATTTGTTGCGGGTAGTTTGTCGAAAAAAATCCGCTATGTGGTCGTTTATGTGGTGATCGTCGGTGGTTTACTTGTCTTGTTCCAACGTCTACCGACTTCCTTCTTGCCTGAAGAAGACCAAGGCGTTGTTATGGCAATGATTACCCTTCCAACCGGTGCGACTCAAGAACGTACTATGGCGGTAGGTAAAAAACTGCAAGACTACTTCCTCACCAAAGAAAAAGAGAACGTCGACTCTGTATTTACCATCGCCGGTTTTAGTTTCGCAGGTAGTGGTCAAAACATGGGGATGGCGTTTGTAAAACTGAAAGACTGGGATAAACGTCCTCGTGAAGATCAATCAGTTAATGCCATTATTGGTCGAGCCTGGGGATTCCTAGCTACAATCAAAGAAGCGCAAGTGTTTGCCTTCAACCTTCCGGCAGTTCCTAGCTTAGGTACATCCAGTGGTTTTGATGCTTACCTTGTTGATAATGGTGGCTTAGGTCATGAGAAGTTATTGCAAGCTCGTAACCAGTTGTTAGGTATGGCAGCACAAGATCCCGTCTTAACGGCTGTGCGTCCTAACGGTATGGAAGATGGTCCTCAGTTCAAAGTCGATATCGACTATGAAAAAGCGATGGCAATGGGTGTATCGGTTAGTGATATTAACTCAATGCTATCTACAGCTTGGGGCTCTAGCTACGTTAATGACTTTGTCGATGGCGGTCGTATCAAAAAAGTATACGTGCAAGCTGACGCACCTTACCGTATGAATCCTAAGGATCTTGAGTTATGGCACGTACGTAACGAAGATGGTGATATGGTCCCATTCGGTGCCTTTGCAACTTATCACTGGGATTATGGTTCACCACGTCTGGAACGTTTCAACGGTACTGCGTCAATGAACATTCAAGGTACTGCCGCTGCAGGGTACAGTTCTGGTGAAGCGATGGCAGAAATTGAAAAACTTGTTAAAAAACTGCCAGATGGTATTGGGGTTGACTGGGGTAGTATTTCTTACCAAGAACGTCAATCCTCATCGAACTCTGGCATGCTATATGGTATTTCATTGTTGATCGTATTCTTGTCTCTCGCGGCATTGTACGAAAGCTGGAGCGTACCATTCTCCGTTATCCTTGTTGTACCACTAGGTATTTTAGGGGCGGTATTAGCAGCAACGTTCAAAGGGTTGTCAAACGACGTTTACTTCCAAGTTGGTTTGTTGACGACCATTGGTCTATCGGCAAAAAATGCCATCTTGATTGTAGAATTCGCCAAAGCCTTGTATGACGATGGCATGGGACTGGTTGAGGCTACCGTTGATGCATGTCGTATGCGTTTACGTCCAATCATGATGACCTCTTTCGCCTTCATTCTCGGCGTGTTACCTCTAGCACTAAGTACTGGTGCTGGCGCCGCTAGCCGAAATGCTATCGGTTGGGGTGTGGTTGGAGGTATGTTATCCGCGACTATTCTATCGATATTCTTTGTACCAGTATTCTTTGTCCTTGTGATGAGTTTGTTCAAAACGAAACGTCACAAAATTGGTGAAGACACGGTAGAGGAGAACAGTGATGCAAATTAAACTGTTACCATTAATCGTTGCAGCCGCTCTAAGCGGCTGTAGTTTGGCACCAGATTATCAGCAACCATCTTCATCATCGGAGCAACAGGGTTGGTCTGAAACTGCTGGCAAACAAGACATGGAAACTGCGCTGCCAAATTGGCGCAGTTTTATGGCCGATAAACACCTGCAAATGCTGGTTGAAACGGCACTCAAAAACAACAAAGACCTGAAACAAACCATCCTTGATGTAGCATCACTTAAAGCACAATATCGTGTTCAGGATGCCGCACGTTATCCTGGATTAGATGCTTCAGGCAGTTTTGCTCGAACTCGAACATCTGATGCCTATACTGGTGCAGGAAAAGTTTACAGCAATAAAGACTTAGCAACTGTCGGTATTACAAGCTATGAACTCGATCTCTTTGGTCGAGTTAAGAGCTTGAGCGATCAAGCATTAGAGAGCTACTTAGCGTCTGATGAAACTCGCCGTAGTGCCGTGATCAGTTTGGTTGCTCAAGTGGCTTCTGCGTACATGACCTTGATTACTAATCAGGAATTGTTAGAGCTATCGCAAGACACAGTGAAAGCCTATCAAAAAACCTTAAACTTGGTTGAGACTCGCTACAAAGCAGGTTACAGCGATGCATTAACATTGGCACAAAGTAAAACCGCGCTGCATAGTGCGCGTGCTACTGTCGCGCAATATAAACTCGCCGTTGCCCAAGAGAAAAACACCTTACGCCAACTTGTTGGTGCGCCAGTTAAATGGAAAGGTCAAGATCGCCTACCAACAGAAGACGGCAAAATGCTGTCTGAGTTGAAAGTCGGTTCTAACTCTAAGTTGATTTTGCATCGTCCAGATATTTTGGCAGCAGAACACACTCTAAAATCTGAAAACGCGAACATTGGCGCTGCTCGTGCAGCATTCTTCCCAAGCATCAGCTTAACCGCAAATGCAGGGACAATGAGTAGCTCAATGAGCAACTTGTTTAGTTCGGACTCAGGTTACTGGACATTTGCACCGTCACTTTCTCTCCCAATCTTTGATTGGGGTAGTAATTCAGCTAACTTGGATGCAGCAAAAATTGAGAAACAATCTTCAATTATTGCTTACCAAGAAGCAATTGAAACTGGCTTCAAAGAGGTGTCTGACGCCTTAGTAGGTCAGGAATACTACATGGAAGAGTGGAAGGCGCAGAAAGCCAACCTACAAGCCAATGAAGACTATTACAAGTTAGCTCAAATGCGTTACCAAAAAGGTAATGATAGCTATATCGATTTATTGGATGCTCAGCGCTCTTTGTTTAGTGCTCGAGAAAGTGAACTTTCTGCTCACTTGAACTTGTTAACCAGCCGTATCGACCTATTCAAAGCATTAGGTGGTGGCTGGACAGCGGCAGACCAAGAGAAATCAACATCAGTGAAAGAAGCGATGAAAACCATCGAAGACTAACTGATAGCCGTTCTTCAATAAAAAAACCCCATGCAAATGCACGGGGTTTTCTTTTTTAACAATACCGTCTATTTAGAAGTCACACAGAGAACATTAAGTAACGATGTGCCTTTTAAATTATTGGTTTTACCATTCATAAATAGGCCACGATGATTCCAGCCCCAATAAGGTAAATTGATAGGCCAACGCTCTTTTTGCATCACACCAGATTGCAGCAAATCTCGCCACTCTAACTCAGTAGCAAGGCGCATGTTAATACGGCTACACGTTTTCTCTGCATGATCGTAATCCAAGCGATTCCACGGTAAATCCTGATCCATATAAAATTGAATTTTATCATCATTAATATAAGGTACCGCAAAGTTTAACTTACCCACTTGAGCTTGGCGGCGAATCTGAATTTTATTCTGTGGCTCTATCGGCTTCGTTACTGGAACACGTTTAGCTGGGACTTTTTTCTCAACCGCCATCATTTTAGTCATGGTTTGCGGGGCTTTTTTCACCATGGCAGGAGCTTTCATGGTTTTACCTTTCTGAGAGACTTCGCGAATAAATACTTTTTTGTAGTTAGGCAAGGTCCTTACTCGCAACATATCCGCTTTCGCTTTTTTGTAGTCTTCATAAGGGCCGATTAAGCAACGAACTCCGTTGTTTTCAGGCTTTAACCACACATCAGTCGTGATCTTGCGATATAACGGTTTTGCTTTTTCTAGCGACAAATGATCACGCATCATGCCGCATTGGATCCAAAACTGAGAGCCTTTATGTTTGGGTGTTCTATCTCCCCATAAACCATCCCCAATCGGGCATGACTTATCGAGCACCGGCAGAGCATTACTGCTGGTTTGTTTAGCATCACAGAGAAAGCTTTGAGCACTGACTAAAGATGAGTACAGCGGAGCGGCAATAACTATCAGGCTCAAAAGTAATGCTTGGGTAACTTTGTGGTGACGTTCCATTCTCATCTCCATCTTATCCCTTGATTTAAAGCGGCAAATGTTCACGATACTTTCAGGGATGCAAAAAAAGAGCCGTAATTAACACTTACGGCTCTTAGTTTAGTTAGATTTAGCTAATAAAATCAATTGAATCCGATCACCCTTTGTACAATTTAGGGTTAAATACATCACGTAACCAGTCACCAAGCAGGTTTATCACTAAAACCAGCACCACCAGCAAGATACCAGGGAAGGCGGTAATCCACCAAGAGCCGGAAAAAATATAAGAAAAACCGATATTAATAAGTGACCCTAATGAAGGTTGATCGACCGGCAAACCTAACCCGAGGAAAGAAAGCGCCGCTTCCGACATAATGGCATTTGCCACCTGAACGGTTGAGATAACCAAAATTGGTGATAAACAGTTTGGTAAAATATGACGAAACATAATGCGGGGAGCTCTAAAGCCCATCACTTTTGCCGCTTCGACATACTCTTTTTTCTTCTCTGCCAATACAGATGCACGAATCGTACGTGCGTACTGCGGCCATTCGGCAAAACCGATAATCAAAACCAACATGGTGACTGCATATTCACTATACAATTCATCCCCAAAGCTGGCTTTAAAAATAGCGGAAACAATAATAGCAACCATCATTGTTGAAAATGAAAGCTGCACATCTGCAACACGCATCAAGAAGCTATCAACACGACCGCCAAAGTAACCTGAGCATAAGCCAACAAAAACCCCAATACACAGCTGTACCGCCACAGCGAGAAAGCCAATGGTTAACGATAAACGAGATCCATACAGCATGGTCGATAAAATATCGCGTCCTTGGTCATCCGTTCCCAAAAGGAAATGGGCCTCACCACCACTCATCCAAGATGGAGGCAATTCTGAATCCATAATATCAATCGATGTCAGGTCATAAGGATTCGTCGGTGATATCCATGGAGCTAATAGCGCCAACACAACAAAGACAAGAAAAATAGCAAAGCTGAACATTGCGACTTTGTCGTGTAAGAAATAATAAAGAAAATCCGATTTTTTAAAACGCTCCCAACGAGACGGAGCCACGTAAGTGTTACTCATGATTATGCTCCTTTCCCTGTTAAATTAACGGTTGGGTTAATTAGCCCATATAACAAATCGATAATGGTATTGGTTACCACGAAGATCAGGCCAACAAAAATAACGTAAGCGGTTATCAATGGTGTATCCACGCGGTTAACCGCTTCAAGGAAAAGGAAGCCTGTACCTGGCCATTGGAATACTGTTTCGGTCAAAATGGTATAAGCCACCATCAAACCAAGCTGCACCCCCCCCACTGTCAGTACCGGAAGAAGCGTATTTTTTAATGCATGTTGATAATGAACTTTATTGGTGGCTAACCCTTTAGCTCGTGCGAATTTGATATATTCGGAACTCAATACTTCCAGCATTTCAGAGCGTACTAAACGAATAAAAAGAGGCAGCATAATAGAAGCGAGTGACACACACGGCAAAATTAAATGCAGCAGCCCATCTTTCGTAAAGTAACCCGATTGCCAACCTAATACATTTACTGTGTCACCTCGCCCATAAGACGGCAACCAGCCAAGTTCAATAGAGAATACATACATCAAGAGAATGGCAGTTAAAAACACAGGAATGGATATCCCGATACTACTTCCTGCCATAATCACTTTCGTCAGCCACCTTTTAGGATGTATTGCTGAATAAACCCCGAGCGGTATCGAGAGCACAATGATAATGATGGAAGCTCCAAACACTAACTCAAGAGTTGCTACCAACTTATCTAAAATGACATCTAACGCAGGGCGTTTATAGAAATAAGAAGTACCTAAATCGCCGTGCAGAGCACCCACGATAAAACGGTGATATTTGGTAATGAATGGATCGTTAAGACCAAGTTCATCGCGCAGAGCCTGCCGTTCGGCATCAGACACCGATTGACCCACTAATTCACGTAGCGGATCCCCCAAGTTATCTTGAATGGCAAACGCCACTATACTGATCACAAACATCACTATCAGTGCCTGAAACAGGCGCTTGACCAGAAACGAAAACATTCCTTGCCCCTTAAACTATCCATGACTTTTGCTGCACATTGCAGCAAAACAAAGCAATTCAGCCTCAAAAATGGCACTTAGCCCGACTGAAACAAAGCTAAGCACCAAAACCTTACTTGAGCCTATCTAACTTCTTAGATAGGCACAGTGGCTTTCACTAGAAAGCCGTGTAAGCAGTGTTAGACGTTATTTTTCTTTAACGACTAAATCACCGAAGTAAGGGAAGTTCATTGGGTTAACGATAGGTTTAATATCTAGTGAAGATTTCGCCGCCCAAGCTAGGTTTTCCCAGTGTAGAGGGATAAATGCTGCATCGTTATAAAGTACAGCTTCCACTTTTTGTAGCATTTTGCCACGTTTCGCAGGATCCGTTTCTACGTTAGCGTCGTTAATCAGCTTATCAACTTCTGGGTTTGAGTAGTGACCACAGTTGTACTGACCTTTACCTGTTTCTTCGTTACGAGTCATGGTCAAGAATTCAGTAAAGTTCGCCGAATCTTCTGTATCTGACATCCAACCAATCATCAGCATATCTGCTGAACATTTATCAAATTCAGGCCAGTATTGCGCTTTAGGCATGGTTTTCAGGTCAACTTTGATGCCAATTTTCGACAACATAGCGGCAGTCGCTTGAGCAATTTTCGCATCGTTAACGTAACGGTTATTTGGTGCGATCATAGAAAGGCTAAAGCCTTTTGCGTAACCCGCTTCTTTCATTAATTCTTTCGCTTTTTTCAGATCATAGCGAGGTTTTAAATCTGGGTTATAACCCGCATAACCTTTCGGGCTTTGTTGTGCAGCAGCGGTACCAAAACCACGCATGATTTTCTTAACAATACCTTCATTATTAATCGCGTAAGCAATTGCTTGGCGAACACGTTTATCTTTCAATGCAGGGTTAGACGCTTCATTCAATTGGAAAGAGATGATACGAGTACCAGACATGGTCACCAAGTTAATACCAGGGGCTGTTTTAACGCGGCGTTGGTCACTAGGAGCAACCGGTGCAATCATGTCTACATCACCAGATAGAAGCGCAGCAACACGAGTCGCATCTTCTTTAATTGGCACCAAAGTCAGATCGTCTACGTTACCCTTGGATTTTTTATCCCAGTAATTATCGAAACGTTTGAATTCAGTTTTAACACCTTGCTCACGGTAAGTAATCTCAAATGGACCAGTACCTGAAACATGAGTTGAAGCAAATGAGTTGCCGTGTTTTACGATTGCACTTTTATCTTTGCCATCTTTAGTTTTGCCACTGTAGAACTTGCTGTCCATTGGGAAAATGTAAGTCGCGTTTTGCAGAACTAGAGGGTATGGACCTTTTGTAACGAGATCGACAGTGTAATCATCCACTTTCACCATCTCTTTATATGGGTCAAAGATACCTTTAAAATCTGGTGACGTTTTTAGACGGTTAAATGTCCACACCACATCGTCCGCGGTAAAGTCGTTACCCGAGTGGAATTTTACCCCTTTACGCAAGTGGAAACGCATCGTTGTTTTATTAATACGTTCCCAGCTTGTAGCCAGGCGAGGTTCAAATTGCATATCTTGGGTATAACGAACTAGTGGATCAAATACCATGTGTGAAAGTTGTAACGTACCACCAGATAGCTGCTCTTCAGGGTCAAGAGAAACTGGGTCAGCATCATAAGCAACGGTAATATCTGCGGCTAAAGCAGCAAAACTTAGGCCTGCAGCGACCAGCGCCAAGGCTATCTTGCTTTTCATGGTTTTCATTGCATAACTCCTTATGCGGGATTGTGTCCCTAGTTGTTTGTATTTGCTTTTTTATCTAATAATTTTCTAAGTGTTACACTCAGGTGAGTGCCTTAAGACCTCAATTAAGAGGCCTTAATTGATTCTCTTAAACCAGTAAATTCCGGCATCAGAGAGATTAGGTGCTGGCTATATTCATGCTGTGGATTGGTAAACAGCTGCTCTGTTGATGCTGTTTCTAGCAATGTGCCCATTTTCATCACTCCCACTCGATCGCACACCTGGCGAATCACAGGTAAGTCGTGACTAATGAACAACATCGTTAACCCAAGCTCTGATTGTAAGTCTTTCAACAAATTTAAAATTTGCGCTTGCACAGACACATCCAATGCGGAGGTAGGTTCATCACAAATCAATAAACGCGGCCGAGTTGCTAAAGCGCGAGCGATCGAAATACGTTGACGCTGACCACCGGAAAATTCATGGGGATATTTCAAGCCTGCAGCTTTGCCAAGACCAACGTGCTCGAGTAAGTCGTCAACGACGCTGCGAGTTTCTGCTTCATTTTTTGTTAAGCTATGAAAGCGGATCGGTTCAGCCACAATATCAAAGACTTTCATCCGTGGATTCATAGACGTATAAGGGTTTTGAAATACCATCTGCATTGCACGACGTAATGGACGACGTTCTTTTTCAGATTTTAACGCAGTAAGATCAATCCCTTCGAAATGCACTGAACCAGAATTAGGCTGATATAAACCGGCAATAACACGCGCTATCGTTGATTTACCTGAACCGGATTCACCCACCAAACCGAAAGTTTCACCTTCATAGATTTCAAAGCTCACATTATTCGACGCTTGAATATACTCACGTCGACTTTCAAATAAGGAATCCTTAGTCACAAAACGTAGATTCACGTTTTCTACGTTTAAAAGTGGCCCTGTGTAGTCACGATGAACTTCACGCTGACCCAGCCAGTGATTTTTTATATCAATGGCTTGATGTTCTTGAGCTTCTTCGATGTAGCTAACAAGAGGGAACCGCTCCAGCTTAATATCTGAACGAGGCACAGCTGAAATTAAACTGCGAGTGTAAGGGTGATCAGGATGACCTAACACCTTCTTAGTTGGACCTATTTCAACTAATTCACCACGGTACATCACAGCAACACGATCGGTGACGTTAGAAACGACACCCATATCATGGGTTACCAACATGCACCCAACGTTATGCTCAATACATAACTCACGAATCAAGTTAAGAATTTGATCTTGTATAGAAACATCAAGTGCTGTTGTAGGTTCATCAGCAATGATCAGATCGGGTTCGCCCGCAAGAGCGATAGCAATAACGACTCTCTGACGCATACCACCCGAAAATTGGTGAGGGTATTGTTTAAGGCGGTTTTCTGGCTGTGGAATACCCACTTGATTCATTAATGAAAGAGCGCGCTCGTAGGCTTCACTATCACTGACTTTCATATTGGCATGAATCGTTTCTTTTAACTGGTGTTCAACAGTGAAAAGAGGATTTAGAGAAGTCATCGGGTCTTGGAAGATAAAGCCTATCTTAGATCCCCGAACCTGCCGCATCTCTTCGTTGCTCAAACCTGATATTTTCTTACCATCAAGGAAGACTTCACCATCAGCTACATGCCCAGGAGGACTAAGTAAATCAATAACAGCATTACCTACTGTTGACTTACCAGCACCAGATTCGCCAACGACGCCAACAATTTCTCCACGTTCGATAGAGAATGAAAGTGACTTGACTGCGGCGAACACACCATGACGCGACGGATATTCTATCCGAAGGTTTTTTACTTCTAAAAGAGACATTGAAACCAGACCTCTACTGCTTCGACAGTTTTCTTGCCCTGTCTGAATACCTGAATGCCTCTAGAGACTCTAAAGTACAGATGTGATCAGGTATATGTGAATCCATTCTTGCCAGTACAATATTCTGGCACTTATTAGCCAAACAATTTGACAAATCTACGTATAAAAAGCAACTCAAATAGTATAAAAATGCGATATATGTGTATTTACAACACATTAATCGTATATTAATTCACTTTATGTAAATAAATAGATAAACACCACCCTTTTATGGCACATGATAAATATGCTACAAATTAGAGGTATAAACCAAAAAAACAAACATGGTCAAAATAAAATAAATTTCATTATGTGCGTAAAATTGCATTAGAGTGGAAACTCTACTCAAATATTAATCAATGATAATAAATAAAATTTATCACCATTAAATGAGATAAAAAACTAACATATTTATAATAATTAGAATTTAAAGCCTAAAAACAATCTTTAATTAATATTAAAACCCAATATAAAAACATGCATCATTCGCATAAATACTTAAAATTAAAGCCACACACATCATTACAATGAGCTAGTAATAACAAAGAGATCCAGATCTAAAGTTACCGCTACTATCGGCATTCATTTTGCAATTTTATGCAAAGTTCATCACTTTAATGTGGGCAAATTCTCATTTTGCTCTAAAAATTAATAAGATAGACGAGAAAAATCCATATTTCTTTGGCGACGCCTAATCAGGAAGAGCATATCTAAGTCTTTGAATGGTAAGTTCGGTGAAGAGGAGTTCAACGCAGCGAGGCTATCGTAATGGCCAATATGTGATGGATAAGCAACACAAGCATCAAAAAATTGCACATACAAAAAAGCCCCAGCATTTCTGCTGAGGCTTCGAATGGTGGTCGGTGAAGAGGGATTCGAACCCCCGACCCTCTGGTCCCAAACCAGATGCGCTACCAAACTGCGCTATTCACCGACAAATGGGGTGGCTAACGGGATTCGAACCCGCGACAACCGGAATCACAATCCGGGACTCTACCAACTGAGCTATAGCCACCATCAATTTGTGTTTTAACCGGCTTTTGCCGAATTAGTCACGCTTAATAAGCCTAACTATAAATAGTGGTCGGTGAAGAGGGATTCGAACCCCCGACCCTCTGGTCCCAAACCAGATGCGCTACCAAACTGCGCTATTCACCGACGAATGGGGTGGCTAACGGGATTCGAACCCGCGACAACCGGAATCACAATCCGGGACTCTACCAACTGAGCTATAGCCACCACTACAAATTTTTACCGACATTCCCTCCGAGAATGGTACGCCCGAAAGGATTCGAACCTTCGACCTTTGGCTCCGGAGGCCAACGCTCTATCCAGCTGAGCTACGGGCGCATGCCCTATCGGCGGAGTGGAATAATACGGATATCACACTACGGCGTCTAGTACTTTTTCAACTTTTTTTACCGATTGACGGGTTTTTCGTCAAATGGCTGCTAATAATAGCATAAACACCCTCAATCACTGTGTAAGAAATTGGCAACTCATTGATCGGGGCAAAAAAAATTGTTAATCAAGTACCTTTGAAATCTGCGCCATGTTAACAAATTTCTATCCAGATCCCCAAAGGAATTTCCAGACAAATACTATTTTTTAAACATAGCGCGGATGTTTGCAATATGAGCCTGACCTTTTTCCATTCGCTCTTGTTGAGAAAGCGGCTTTTTCTTTACTTCCCACTCAACATCATCATATGGAAGTTCATCAAGAAAACGACTCTGAGTAGGCTTAATAAGCTCACCATATTGGCGACGCTCTTTACACATAGTGAACGTTAATTCCCTTTGTGCTCGAGTAATACCCACGTACATTAAGCGCCGTTCTTCTTCGACGTTATCTTCATCAATGCTGGTTTGATGGGGCAAAATCCCTTCTTCCGCTCCCATTAGGTAGACATAAGGAAACTCAAGACCTTTAGAGGCGTGTAGCGTCATTAACTGAACCGCATCACTGTCATCGTTCTCTTCACCTCGTTCCATCATGTCACGCAGCGTAAGACGTTGTACCACTTCCTTGAGCGACTTTTCTTCCTGATCGTAGTTATCGCCTTGTAAGTCAGACGTAATCCATGAATAGAGCTCTGAGACGTTTTTCATGCGCATTTCAGCCGCCTTAGGGCTTGATGACGTTTCATGCAGCCAATCTTCATAATGGATATCACGAACCAGTGACCGAACGGCTTCCACCGAATCTCCACGCTCAGCATTGTCAGCAATCGCAACTAGCCACTGCGTAAAACGACGTAAGTTTTCTAAACCACGGCCCGAAAGGTGTTGTTCTAAGCCCATTTCAAAACTGGCCGCAAATAGGCTTTTACTCCGCATATTGGCGTAGCTACCCAATTTTTCGAGTGTTGCAGGGCCAATTTCACGCCGAGGAGTATTAACAATACGTAGAAAAGCATTGTCGTCATCAGGGTTCACTAGCACACGTAAGTAAGCCATGATGTCTTTAATTTCTGCACGAGCAAAAAATGACGTACCACCCGAAATTTTATATGGCACACGGTTTTGCATTAAGCTTTTCTCAATCAACCGAGATTGATGGTTACCTCGATAGAGAACAGCATAATCACGATATTCAGTTCGATTTAAGAATTTGTGTGCCACAATTTCTGCGGTAATCTTTTCAGCCTCATGCTCTTCATTCTTTGCAGTGATGACTTTAAGCCTTTCACCGTCAGGTATTTCTGAAAAGAGCGATTTTTCATATACGTGTGGGTTATTCGCAATCAGTATATTGGCAGAACGTAATATACGACTGGTCGAGCGATAGTTCTGCTCAAGTTTAATGAGGCGTAAGTCGGGGTAGTCCTGACCGAGTAACACTAAGTTTTGCGGCTTAGCGCCACGCCACGAATAGATAGACTGATCGTCATCACCTACCACTGTTAATCGGCCACGTTCTCCGACTAACAGCTTAACCAATTCATATTGACTGGTATTGGTATCTTGGTATTCATCCACAAGGAGATAGCGAATACGATTCTGCCAGCGCTGACGAACCTCTTCATTAGTGCGCAATAACCGAACTGGCATCAAAATGAGGTCATCAAAATCCAAAGCATTATAGGCTTGCATCTGAGTCTGATACATTTCAAAACAGAATGCGAAAAGCTGTTGCTGCTCACCCTGCGCCAAGGCTTTAGCTTGGTCTGGGGTCACCATATCGTTTTTCCAATTGGAGATGGTACTCAACAACTGCTTCAATAGGTCTTTATCACCATCTAACTGCTTTTCTGTTAATTCTTTTAGCAACGCCATTTGGTCTTGATCATCAAACAGAGAAAAGCCAGCTTTCAATCCTAATTGCTTATATTCACGGCGGATAATATTGAGACCTAGAGTATGGAATGTCGACACCATTAAACCACGAGACTCTGCTTTACCTAGTGTTTGAGATACCCGCTCTTTCATTTCACGAGCGGCTTTGTTAGTAAAGGTTACCGCAGCAATATTTCGTGCTTTATAACGACATTTTTGAACCAAATAGGCAATCTTATTGGTAATAACACGAGTTTTACCTGAACCTGCGCCAGCTAGAACCAGGCAAGGACCTGATACGTACTTAACGGCTTCATCTTGTCTAGGGTTTAGCTTCATAGTGCACTCTTTCTCTGTTCTTGAGCCGCTAATAATAATGGCTCATTGTTCATGTTGCCATGAAATCCTATCAATTATCTCTATCAGTAACCGGCAAGCACTAATGTCTCAAAGACACTACGATTATCCAATTGGACTGAAAATTGTCAGTAACACAGAAAGTCATCTTTTTTTCTCCCATAATGACGACTTTCGCCTATGAATTGCATAGAATGCGGAGTAAAGGATAGGAGTAACCCGAATGTTTGATCCAAATAAATTAGAGCAGATTGCAAAGCAAATTCATGACTCAATGCCTCAACCAGTCAAAGAGCTAGGTGCGGATGTTGAACAAAAGGTACGTCAAGTTATTCAAGGTCAATTGAACAAACTTGATGTGGTAAGTCGTGAAGAGTTTGATGTGCAAACACAAGTTCTCTTGCGCACCCGTCAAAAACTGACAGACATGGAAAAGAAACTGGCAGAGATTGAAGAAAAACTAGCGGCAAAAGACGCTTAATTTTTACTACATATCCTCTCATTGGATTGAGTAGAGACAAAGAAAAAGGCTTGGTCACGACAGACCAAGCCTTTTGTTTTTTATTGTGTTTGCTTGTTATTTTTTTAAAGGTTCGTTGATTATTTTTATGGGTAACGAACCTTTAGACATCAATTAGTCGCCAACAGCGATGCGTTTCATGTCTTTCATGTAACCACGAAGTTTTTCACCAACTTCTTCTACAGGATGCTGACGTAGAACATGGTTAACTTCAATTAAGCGTGTGTTATCAACATGATTAGAAGCATCAGCTAGACCTTTACCAATAACATCTGTTGAAACGTTAGGCATGAATTTCTCACGAAGCAGAGGAGTCGCAACGTTAGAGAATAGGTAGTTACCATATTCAGCTGTATCTGAGATAACCACGTTCATTTCGTATAGACGTTTACGAGCAATGGTGTTTGCAATCAATGGTAGCTCATGTAGTGATTCGTAGTATGCAGACTCAGCAATGATGCCTGAATCAGTCATTGCTTCGAATGCCAATTCAATCCCTGCACGAACCATCGCAACCATCAAAATACCGTTATCAAAGTATTCTTGCTCAGAAATTTTTGCATCAGACTCTGGGTAGTTTTCAAAACCAGTTTCTGCAGTTTCTGCACGCCAGCCTAGAAGATTTGCATCATCATTTGCCCAGTCAGCCATCATAGTTGATGAGAAGTGACCTGAGATGATGTCATCCATATGTTTGTAGTACAGCGGTTTCAACAGGCCTTTTAGCTCTTCTGAAAGTTCAAATGCTTTGATTTTCGCTGGGTTAGAAAGACGATCCATCATGTGGCTGATACCACCGAATTTCAGAGCTTCTGTGATAGTTTCCCAACCGTATTGAAGTAGTTTACCTGCGTAACCTGCGTCAACACCTTCTGCAAGCATTTTTTCATAACAAACGATAGAGCCAGCTTGCAACATACCACATAGGATAGTTTGCTCGCCCATCAAATCTGATTTAACTTCAGCAACAAAAGAAGATTGTAGACAACCAGCACGATGACCACCTGTTGCTGCAGCCCAAGCTTTAGCGATTTCTAAGCCGTCACCATTTGGATCGTTTGCAGGGTGAACAGCAACCAATGTAGGTACACCAAAGCCACGTTTGTATTCTTCACGAACTTCTGTACCTGGACATTTAGGTGCAACCATCACTACTGTAATGTCTTCGCGGATTTGCATACCTTCTTCAACAATGTTGAAGCCATGAGAGTAACCTAATGCAGCACCTTTTTTCATTAGTGGCATTACGGTTTCAATCACGTTACTGTGCTGCTTATCTGGAGTAAGGTTCATCACCAAATCAGCTTGAGGAATAAGTTCTTCATAAGTACCAACAACAAAGCCGTTATCTTTCGCGTTTTTGAAAGATTGGCGTTTCTCTGCAATCGCAGCAGCACGTAGTGCGTAAGAGATATCTAGACCAGAGTCACGCATATTCAAGCCTTGGTTTAGGCCTTGAGCACCACAACCGACGATGACGACTTTTTTACCTTTGAGATATTCAGCTTCGTTTGCAAATTCATCACGAGCCATAAAGCGGCAACGACCGATCTGGTCTAACTTTTCGCGCAAGTTTAAGGTATTAAAATAATTCGCCATAGTAGGATGCTCCTTTGATACTTTCCGTCTAAGCGGTGCTCTTCTGTCATTGGTATGGTGTGGCACCGAATGACTTCATACTAATTCAGGCATTAAATTGCTTAAAGTGATATATTCACAACTAGTTATTGCAAAAAGTGCAACATAGAGAGAATCCCATGAATATCAGAACACTTCGCCTATTTTTGCACTTATGTGAAAGCAAAAATTTCAGCCAAACGGCAGAAGCTATGCATGTAAGTCCATCAGCACTTAGTCGCCAAGTTCAAAAACTTGAACAAGATATTGGTCATGCTCTGTTTGTTAGGGATAACCGCCGAGTAGAACTCACTCCCATCGGAAATCAGTTATTGCCGGTTGCAATGAGAATCGTCAATGAGTGGAAACAATTTCAAGTTGCGATTAATAATGAAGATGCTGAATTAAAAGGGGAGATAAAGCTCTTCTGCTCAGTGACCGCAAGCTATAGTCATTTACCTGAGTTATTGAGCTCCTTTCGTGTTAAACACCCTTATATTGAGTTTAAGCTGTTAACTGGCGATCCTGCACTGGCGATTGATAAAGTACTTAATGATGAAGTCGACATTGCTATTTCGGCCATGCCTGAACAACTTTCGCCACGTGTTGAGTTCGCTACCATCAGTGAAATTCCACTCTCTTTTATTGGACCGGCAGGGATCAGTAGTTTTGTCGAAGAACTGCAAAAAGAATCGCCAGACTGGAATAAGATCCCCTTTATCTTGCCACAAACGGGAACATCTCGAGTTAGGGCAGATAACTGGTTTAAACAAATGAAGATCAAGCCTAATATCTATGCTCAGATAGCAGGTAATGAGGCACTAGTTAGTATGGTATCTCTTGGGTGTGGTGTTGGGATAGCGCCTGATGTTGTAATCAATAACAGTCCGGTCAGAGACAAGGTACAACGGCTATCGACGATTGCTCCAATGAAACCATTTAAACTTGGTGTCTGTTGTAAACGCTCACAGTTAGATAACCCGCTGTTAAAAGCACTGTGGAGTGAGGTAACAGCAAAGAAAAGTATTGTTGATTAAGGTTTGCGATAGAAAATAGTTCAGGAAGCAGACGCTTCCTTTTTCTAGCTATATAGCAAATACGAAAAAGCCCGCTGATTTCTCAGCGGGCTTTTCGAATGTGGCGGAGAGATAGGGATTTGAACCCTAGAACCGCTATTAACGGTTGCCGGTTTTCAAGACCGGTGCTTTCGACCACTCAGCCATCTCTCCACAAATTGTCGATCTACAGTAGTCAAATACTATACATCTATATTTAAAGCCTGGCGATGACCTACTCTCACATGGGGAAGCCCCACACTACCATCGGCGCGATTTCGTTTCACTTCTGAGTTCGGCATGGGATCAGGTGGGTCCAAAATGCTATGGTCGCCAAGCAAATTCTTTGTTGTTACCGCTACGCAGCAACAATTAATTCAGAAAGCTGTCGTTCTC